>NZ_CP074694.1:6300000-6592641 GCF_018398935.1 Telmatocola sphagniphila
TCTTCTCCATCGAGGCTTTGATCGGATTCATGAGGGTCGGGTTCATCGATACGCGAAGCACTTCGCCCATCAATCCGTTCAACGCCTCCTTCAAATCCTTCTCGTATTTTGCCTGGAGGGCTTTATCCTCCTCCGGGGAAGGTTTCGCCATTGCTTTCATCTGATCCTGTAATTTGTTGACATCCGCAACGATACTGTCGATGCGGGAAACGGCCGCTTGCGAAGATTTTTCATCGGTGATGTTATGGAGAGCGGCAGTCAATTCTTTCATTTTCGCAATCGAATCTTTCATGAGAGATTCGTGGGTCGGCTTGGAGCAGCCTGACGACACCAAGAGAAAAAAAGAGGCCGTGAGGCAGATCGAGAATCGAAGCATTGCAAAAATCCTTTCGGCCGCCCGCAGACGACAAGTCGAACTAATGGTTATCCCTGGCGCAGAGAGTAACCGTTAGTCCCACCGGCGTCAAATTGAAAGGAGAATAAAACAGAACAATTCTCCGATTGCGACCTGTGACTTCTTCCATTCCTTCTCCCTGTTCTTCCAGCCAATCCGCTTAGATCAGTCTGAGCGCATCGTTAAACGGATCTTCGCAAATCTTGCGAATGAATGCTGCACGCTCGGTATTCCGGAAATCACTCATAAGTAACATCTTATTTGATCGCCAATCCCTGGTGAAGCTAGAGTCTCCTCAACTCCCCTTCAACTTCAAATAATAACCCCTGCGTTCCGGGCTCATTCGCTCGATCGCATATCTCAGCATCGTTCGCGGCATGATCCGGGCGTGCGCATCGAGAAAGCCCTCCAGACTAGCGAGATCCCGCTTCCCCACCTCGCGCAGCATCCAGCCGGTCGCCTTGTGAATCAGGTCTTCCCGATCTTTTAACAGTACTTCGCAGATTTTCAGAGTATCCGCACAGTCTTTCTTGCGAATCCAGGTGAATGTCGCCAGCACGGCGATCCGCCGTTCCCAGAGAATTTCAGATTGGGCCAATCTATGTACCGGCTTGCGGTTCTTATCCAACAAGTAGTAACCGACCACACCTGGAGCCGAGCAATCGACCAGACCCCAACTGTTGATGCGGTGCGTGTTGGCCAGATAGAGTTCGTAGATTACTTTCTGAACTGAATCCGGGGCTTTCGGCATTTGAGTGACCCAGATGAGTACCGCCGTTAACCGGTCTTCATTAAAAGGAGATTGCAGCAATTTTACCACTTCGGGAATGCTCAATTCCCGGTGCTCTTTTACCGTCGCGTGGATCTGGGCCGCTCGAAGTCCCAGAAATCGATCTCCTTCGCCGTATTCTCCTTTCCCTGTTTTGAAGTAACGTTGGGCACCCTCCGCCAGAACGGGGTCGGCCAGCTCCCGCAAGCGGGCTTGCACAATTTTCGATGTGAGAGTTTGCATGGGAAGGCTTCAGAATATTGCGATTGGGATTTAACAGTAAGTATACTATCCGGACGACTACATTCGGTGAACCTACCGGTCTCCGGACCATTTTTTACCTCTTCGCAAAGGGATACGCATGTTTCGGCTCTTCCTCCTCACGCTCGGTTTAATCCTCGGCCTCCAAGCCTCCCCGGTTTCGGCGCAGTACGGCGATCTCGGGGATTTGAAAATCCTCAAGACCGAAGACAAGAAGAATGTGGAAAGCACGCCTCCTCCCCAGAATGCCACGGTTTTATTCGATGGCAAGAGCCTGGATAAGTGGTTGAATCAGGATGGTAAAAAACCGGCCCAATGGAAACTGGTCGACGGCGGGGCCATGCAGGTTCTTTCGGGCGGCAACATCATCACCAAGGAAAAATTCGGCGGACATTTCAAACTGCACGTCGAATTCCGCGTTCCGTACGAACCGAAAAATAAAGGGCAGGGGCGCGGCAACAGCGGCGTTTACGTTCAAGGCCGATACGAAGTGCAAGTTCTGGACAGCTATGCTCTCGAGAGCAAAAAGAACGATTGCGGAGCAATTTACGAAGTGGCCGCACCCAAGGTGAATGCCTGCAAAGCTCCCAGTATCTGGCAGAGCTACGACATTGAATTCTGGGCACCGGTTTTCAAGGATGGCAAGAAAGTGGAACCGGCCAAGATCACCGTGTATCAGAACGGCGTTCTCATCCATGAAGGCCAGACGATCCCGGTGGACAACACTACCGCCGGTCTGGGGGGCGATCCTTCCAAGCCGGGTCCCATTATGCTGCAGGACCACGGCAATCCCGTGCAGTTTCGCAATATCTGGATCGTGAAACTGGACTAACGCTTCGTCAGCGCTTTTTCGATCGCCTGGTAGTCGTAAACGCAGCCGCCCCAGACACCACCGCTGGCATTCTGCAATAGAGCCCAGAGTTTGGTGTCGTCGGGCAGGTCAGGGTCAGCTTGTAAGTCGGACCGCATGGGCCGGGATGCAAGAGTTTTCGTTCCCCACTCCGCCCCAAAGTTGCCGGTCGCATCACCAATGAGATCGACCTTCCCCTCCAGCGTGGTGCGATTAATCTCAATCTGCACAATATCGCCGTCCCGCACTTTGCCAATGGGGCCACCCGCCAGAGCTTCCGGCGAAACGTGCCCGATACAGGCCCCGGTGGAAACGCCACTGAATCGTGCATCGGTCAGCACGGCCACATGCTTGCCCCAACTGATATGCTTGAGTGCACTGGTGACCTGATAGGTTTCCTCCATGCCGCTGCCCATCGGCCCGCGTGCACAAAGAATCAGCACATCCCCCTTCTCGATCTTGCGGGTACCTTGCCCCTTGATCGCGGCCACGGCATCCTTCTCCCGAATGAACACCTTGGCCGGTCCGACATGGCGATAGACGCCATCGGTACCGACCACGGAAGCATCAATGGAAGTGGATTTGATGACCGAACCGTCCGGGCAGAGATTGCCGCGCGGAAAAGTCAGCGAGGATGTGAAGCCCCGCTCCCGGGCTTTGGTGAAGCTCATGATCACGTTGTCGGGGTCTACGCCGTCCTGAGTGACCAGAAGATCTTTCAGTCGCTTTCGGCGTTCGGATTGCGCCCACCAATCGAGCACCTTGTCGAGTGGTTCGCCACTGGCGGTCAGACAGTTCAGGTCGAGTAAATTCGCATCCCGAAGGTGCAACATCACTTCCGGCACACCCCCGGCCAGAAATACCTGAATGGTCGGATGGCCGACGGGGCCGTTGGGTAGGGCATCGACAATCCGGGGAATTCGCCGATTGATTTCCTGCCAATCTTCGAGTCGCGGCCGGGGCACACCGGCGGCAAATGCCACGGCCGGAACGTGCAAAAGCAAATTCGTGGAACCGCCGAAGGCCGCGTGTACCGTAATGGCGTTTCGGAAGGCCGCTTCGGTCAGAATGCGGCTGGTTGGAATTTTCTGGTGCGACAAATGGGCAAGCGCCCGAGCCGAACGGCGGGCCATATCCAGCCATATCAATTGGCCGGAGGGGGAAAGGGCCGAATGCGGCATGGACATCCCCAAGGCTTCGCCGACAACCTGTGAAGTCGCGGCCGTGCCCAAAAACTGACAGCCGCCGCCTGGTGAACCGCAGGTATGGCAGCCCTCCTCCGCCGCTTTTTCGAGGCTCAGTTCGCCGGCCGCGTAGCGTGCCCCAATCGTTTGGACCTTCCCCGTATCCTCGTGGCCCTTTGTGGCCAGCATGACGCCGCCGGGCACCAGGACGGTGGGAATATGGTGCATCCCGGCCAGGGCCATCATCATGGCGGGAAGGCCTTTATCGCAAGTCGCGACCCCCAGCACGCCGGAGCGATTGGGGAGCGAGCGCATCAAACGTCGTAGGACCATGGCCGCATCATTGCGGAACGGCAGGCTATCGAACATGCCGATAGTGCCTTGCGTCCGGCCGTCACAGGGATCGGTTACCGCGCCTGCAAAGGGAATGAAGCCGAGTCGCTTGAATTCTTCCGCAGCCGCCTGCACTTGTAAACCGACTTCCCAGTGCCCGCTGTGATATCCCAAAGCGATCGGCTGGCCCTCCGGACCGCGTAAGCCGCCATGTGTCGAAAGGATCAGGAATTCCTTGCGACCCAGTTCAGCCGGTTGCCAGCCCATGCCGACATTCTGCGACCAGCCGAAGAGATCTCCGGAAGGTGCATGCCGCAATAGCTCATCGGTCAGCGGCAGTTTCCCTTCCGGTCCGCGCGTGAAAGTCGCCAGCCGGTAAAGGTCGGGATCGTTATTTTCAACGAGTGCGAGAAATGACATGCCGTCTCTTTATACCAGGGAATCAAAAACGCGGACTTTCGCCCAGTTGTGCTTCTGCTCTTCGATGAATTTGATGTGAGTCGGATCGTCTTGGTAGGAATCGTGGGAAGCCTTGTCTTTGAAAATGAGGTGCAGGCCGACGTCCCAATCGAGATCGTTCACGTCGCGATTGAGTTCCTTGCAGACTTTACCGGCGGCAAAAAAGACGATGCCGGGTTGAACGTTGAGATATTTTTTGCAGGCCGCCACCAATTCATCGACGCGGGCGGGCGATTGATCCTTGAGTTTGAAAAAGACATTGTGCGCCAGTTGCATGGTCAACCTTTCTATGGAGGTGAGAGACGGATCTTCAAACGGCTTCCCAGGAGAAGCGGGTCGCGGCAATATAGGCTTCGCTGTTGCGAAAATCGATGATTTTTGGGGGGCCATCCTCGGCAAACGCATCGAGGTTGAAGTAAAACACGCCGTCGAAATAGCCGAGGCGGACTTCCGTGAGTGCCTGTCGATCTACAAACGGACGGCGTTGAAACCGGTATTCCAACACTTCATCCAGCGCCAGTTTCAAACGGCATTTATCGCCCTGGGGGGTCTTGACCCGCAGGAGTAATAAGCCCTGGCTGCTGTTTTTTCGATTGAGGAGCTTCAGTGCCAGCAGTCGGCCGCCGCGGAAATTGAACCGTTTCATGAACTGAACGATATGTCCGGGTTGTAGACTTTCCATGACTTGTTTTCCATTCGCCACGTAACAGATATCATCATATGAGTCGGGAAGCCAAGATTCACAGGACTCCAAAGGCGGGATTCATCGCATGCGTTTGATTTTAACCATTTGCCTGGCGTTAATCGCACAGAAAGTGAATGCCGAAGACTGGGCCGAGTTTCGCGGCCCGCAAGGCAAAGGCATTTATGCCGGTAAGTTGCCCACCGAGTGGGGCCCAAACACTAATGTGACTTGGAAAACCGAAATTCCCGGCCACGGCTGGTCGAGCCCGATCCTCTGGAAGGGCAAACTCTACCTGACCACGGCCACCGAGGGTGAGAAAAAAGATACCTATGCTCTGGAAGCCCTTTGCGTCGATGCCGCTACGGGCAATGTGGACTGGCGGAAAAAGGTCATCGATGACGATGGTTCTCTCAACGATCAAATCCACAAAAAGAATAGCCGGGCCAGCCCGACGCCGATCACCGATGGTGAGAAAATTTACGTTCACTTCGGACCTTGGGGGACCGCCGCGCTGAATATGGACGGCAGCGTCTACTGGAAACAGACCGACCTGAAATTCAAGCCGCAGCATGGCAACGGCGGTTCGCCGATCCTCGTCGATAATCTCCTCGTTTTCACCTGCGATGGTACCGATCAGCAGTATCTGGCCGCCCTCGATAAAAAAACGGGACAAGTGGCCTGGAAGACGCCGCGCAGCATCAAAGCTTCGCTCGGATTTTCCTTTAGCACGCCCGAATTGATCGATGTGAATGGCAAAAAGCAGATTATTGCCCCGGGTAGTAATATCGCCGCCGGTTACGACCCGGCCACGGGAAAAGAACTCTGGCACGTCAAGTATGTCGGCTGGTCGCTTTGCCAACGGCCGACCTATGCTCATGGATTGGTGTTCGTTTCCACCGGCTTCATGAGCCCTCAATTGTTTGCCATCAAACCGACCGGCAACGGGGATGTCACCGAGACGAACATTGCCTGGAAGTCGAAGAAGCAAGTTTCCAACACGCCATCCTTCCTCGCCGTCGGGGATGAACTCTATTCGGTATCCGATAAGGGCTATCTCACCTGCTACGATGCGAAGACCGGTCAGGAGCACTACAGTGAACGGATTCCCGGGCAGTACTCGGCCTCACCACTCTATGCCGATGGGAAGATTTACCTGACCAGCGAAGAAGGGATTGGTCTGCTCGTACCGGCCGGAAAAGAGTTCAAGATCCTCTACAAGACCGACATGAAGGAGAAGACTTTCGCCTCTTTCGTGCCCGGCGACGGGGCTCTGTACATTCGGACGGAAACCAAACTTTACAAGTTTGGACCGAAATCCAATTAATTGGAGCGCGGGGAGCCCTTTTTTCGGTTTTCCGTCTCGGGAAATCGGGAAGTAGGAACCGGAGTAAGCCCCAGAACGGAATAAAATTCCGGGCGAATTAGAACATTCGCCTGTGCACCGAAATGTTATTTGCCAGAAGACGGGGCTTTTCAGATTCCCTTCCGGGGTGCGCTGTATTCATTGCCTTCTCGACCTACAATTAAGAAGTCGAATTCATCGAAAATAGATAGGACGCGGAACGAATGCAGAGCACGTTCGGCGATTTGAGTCAAAAGGTTCCCCCCGCTGGGCTGTTAGGGTATTTGAATTTTTCAGATGGACAGCCTAACGGGAAGTTCCAGCAGCAATTGAACGAAGCTTATCGGTTCCTGGCCGATCATGGGGATGTTACGCCCTGGCACAGTCTGAAAGTCTGGCTCCAGGATCAGGCCGCCACTCTCGAAGCTACCGGTTCCTCGGCCTTCAAAGATCTCATTCAAGCCCGGGCGGTCATACGATTTGCGTTCGACCGGGTTCTGGTCCACTACAAAGAATTCCATTCCGATCTACTGGCCAATCAAAAGGACTGTATTCTATTCTCGCCCTTCTTTCTGGTCCGCGTCTGTGAAGCGGTTTTGAATCAGGGCGGTCCCTGGAACGAGGATAGCCGGATTATCGCGGGGGCCGTGCAGAAGCTCAACGATTTCGTCGGCCATCGTCCCGTGGCCATTCTGGAAACCCGGGCCCAAACCGACTATTACAAGCATGAAAAAGTCCGGCCAATCCCTCTCTATATCCGGGGCAGCGGCGTCGGAGCCGGGCCTTATTCGAAAATTGTCGAAAAGGCTCTGGAGATTTTGAATTCAACCCCGGAAGAGATCCTTCGGGAAGCCTGTTTCAATATTAACCGGCTCGACGAACTGGCGATGGATCCCCGCCCGTACGACCATACTCATCCTTCGAACCGCCGGCCCAATTACCTTTTTGGCGAGTGGGATCCCCACTGCATCGACGGCTCGGGCTACTACCGCCGGTTTGTCGTGCGGCCCAATATTCTTTCCGCACTGGCTCAATGGGCGACCGATCCCGGCGAAGATTCGGAAGGACGTCTTTTCGAATCGGCGGCCGTGCTGGCCGGGACTCTGCTGATGGCCTCCGGCATCTCCGGGGATGGTCCCTCCTGCCACGATTCGGATAGCAAACTGGCCATTCTGGTGCCTCAGAATGCTCGCTATCGTGACGCCTTTTATGCGCAACTTCTGGACAAACAAAACGGCACGTTTGCCAAACGGCTTCAGAAGGAAGCCAAGAAGCTTCGTCAGCCTTTCGGCGGTATCCGCCAGCATCTCAATCACACTCTGGCTCGGGAACGCGCCGGCCAGTTGCAGGATCGGGAACTGGCACTGCTCTTCGCCGATATGGGCTATCCGCGCATCAGCCGGGATTATGCCGCCCGCATTCCCACGGCCTCGATCCGCATTCTCAGCGAAATCCGCATCCGTCAGACCGGTCTCGAATTTCAGATTCGCAATGGCCGTACCGCCGGGGCGCACCTGCTGATTTCCGAAATCGAGGATTTCATTCATCGCGGCATCGACTGCGGCGCCTTGCCCGATCCCTGGAATATTCTCGGTTTCCAAGGCTTATTCCCGCTTTTCCAGGCCCGTGAAGATTCGGTCTTCGATACCCGCCACGAAGAATTGATCGATGTCGTTCAACGTCAGTTGGCGATCTATTCTTCCGCTTTGGCCGTCACGGCGGCCAACGGCGATACCAGCCTGCAGTCGATGCTCGGTCGGGGCATCAAGAAATTTGCCGCCTGGTGGGATCAGTTCGCGGCCTACGAAGTGAGTGATCTGCCCGCGGTTAAGGGAGGCGACCGCTCGGAGGCCGCTTTACACGTCGCTTCCGCACTGGCTCTCTGGGCCGAGGAACGCCGGCAAACCGACAAGTTCGATCTACCCAAGAAAACCCAAAATGCCCTCCGATTCTGGCGAAATCAGCGCGAACGGTTCAAATCGGCACCCGCCTACGTTCAGGTCATCGATGCCTTGATTCAGCAGCAGGACTGGTGGGCGTCCATGGGTCTGATGATGGCCTGGCTGAACGAAGCCGAAACGATGCCGCTAACCGACGGCGAACCCGACTTCTTCGAACTGGGCCACCGCTGGATGGCGGGTGTCTTGCGCATTAACGACGATGCCGCCCGCCGCTCCTTGATCGAACGCTTCTTCGAGATGCTCGAAGCCAATGCCGGCGATTACTGGAATGTGCCTGATCTCGTCGTCTCTTCGACCCCTGTCGATAAAGAGGAGACTTACTCCTCGGCCTACGACGATGTCAGCTATAAAGATTCCACATCGGATGAAGACGACGGCGGAATTATCGGCGGCGGTGAGGACGATGACATCAGCCTGGAAACCTATCAGGTTCTCTTCGAAAGAAGGCTCGGCTTCCTGAAGATGATGGGGGAACTCATCTGCAAAGCCATCCCCTATCACCACTGCAAGGATTGGCTCGACACGGCCTGGTACTGGCGCAAGAAACTCGAAGAATTGCTGGATATTCTGCATGAAATTATGATCTCGCCCCCCAGCGGCGGAGTCGAAGACGTCATCGAGTACGATCGCAAAAAGGCGGAGAAAGACCAGCTGATCGAAATGGCCATCGATACGACGGTGGCCGTGGGCGCGGGGGTGCAATTGCTGGCCGCCGCCGATCTGCCGGAAGATCCGCTCTCAACCTGTCTGGTGAGCAATGACCCCCAGAAAATTCGGGCAGCTCTGCCAGGTCTGTTGGAAAAGCTCTCTGGCGAACCGCTGCTGTTTATCCCGCTGGTCGAAGGCGGCCATCCGAAACAGGTGCTCCGGGCCAAGCTGAATCTGCACCTGCTGGAAACTCTGCTTGATCGCATCCCCCGTTTTGGCCTGGTACGCGAAACCTTCCACCTGGTGCAGGTGGCCCGCTCCATGGAGCAGAACAGCCCGCCGGAAGGCCGCAAAATTTCCGAATTCGACCGGCTGTTTCGCATGGCCTTACGGGCAGTTTCGGAAACGCTGCTCGACGTCGCCGCCGAATCGGAAAAAGAATCGAAACTCTCCAATGTTCGCAATGTCAGTCAGCTACTGCGCAAAGTGGCCGATTCCTTCTTGCAGCTTTGGATTTCGCATTCCCAGACGCTACGACTCTCGGCCATCGAGGGAGTGGAAGACTGGGTCGCTTTACGGTCCTTCATCAAGACCTACGGTCGGGAACTCTTCACTCCCGCCTTCATGAACCACGGCAACCTGCGCGGCATCCTTCAACGGGGCGTCGAAAACTGGCTCGAATCGCTGGCCGAGAATGCCACGGAAAATCCGCCGGAAAAACTGCTGACCGATCTGGAACAAGGGGTGATTTCACGGCGTCGGGCCGGCCAGCATCTGGAGGTGGTTTTGCAGGCCGTGACGGAACATTTCGACGAGTTCCGCGATTACAACACGACGACGACGCAGTCTGATTACGGGGAAAATCTCCATGTTCTCATGGACTTTTTGCGGCTGAAAGTTGCCTACGATCGTTATGCCTGGCGGATGCGGCCCCTGGTCATCGCCCATGAAGTGCTATGCCGTCGCGGCCAGGCCGAGTACGCCGAGCAATGGCGGGCGAATATTGAAGATTTCACGCGGAAATTGGCCGATAATCTTCTGGAGGATCTGGCCCGGCTGGAAGCAGAGCACGTCATCCGCCTACGGACCATCCGGGATCGCCTGGAAGAACGCTTCCTGCTGCCGTTGCGACTGGATGAACTCTCGGCCCTGATAGAGCCCTGTATCGAGGAGGCACGTAACGAGTCGGGCTCCAAAGAGAAGATCAACGAGTTTCTGGAAAAGCTGCATCCGCTGGCAGAACGGCCGACCGGTGTGGGCCTCGAAGCGCCGGATTGGTTGATTGAGTTGCAGAATGAGGTTCGACGCTCCCGCGAAAGTGCGGCCATCGAACCGCCGCGACCGGAACGCTTCGCTCTGAACTGGAGCGATCTGCAAAGGCAGTTGTCGGAATGGGATAAGCCGATCGATTAATCGAATTTCCTTTTATTGGGAAACGCCAATATGCTTGAAAATTACTCCCCCTACCAACAGAAGGTTATCAAGAATTACTACGCGAACATCGATAAGGTGAGTCTGCAACGGCTCTCCGAATTGGTGACGGAACTCTATCTGGCGGAAGGTAAGAAGAAGGACAAGCTCTGGCAAACCGCGGCCACGACCATGAAGAAGCTGGAGGTCCCGCAAAGCCGGATCGATCACATCACGTCAAAGGCCGACGTGACTCTGTTGGCCGGGCTGGTGAAGGAGCTGATGGGGAAGTGAGGAGGGGGATTTTAAGATCGTGGATATCTCAATTTATTTTTGGAACAAACGCCTCTTTGATCAACCACTCCAGGCTAATTGCGTTTAATATTTGTAGAGTTTCAAAAATGCCCGGATGAAAAACCACTTCATCGATTGCCGACGCTGGCGGCCAAGCGCTTCTTTGCCATATTCTCGTCACATCTGGTATTGTTCACTGTGCTCAAAGTACGGCAATAAATCGTAGCTATATAGTTTGGTCCATGATTCACTCGCGTATGGCTCTCGCTATCGCTAATCGCCGCATACATGAGCCTGACCTCGAGATTCATGTTCACGGCGTTGGATGCAGTAATCCGATGAGCGGAATAATTGCCGAAATGAGTCACGGTGTCCTCCAGGGATGTTGGTAGCGTGCATCAAGTGGAAACAGCAAGAAGGGGGGTTAAAAGTGTCGCAGATAATGCAGAGCAATTGTTTCTTAGAGGCTCTAACAAAACCCCTTTTTGTAGCAGTATTCCATGAACAAACTGAGGTTTTATTAGAGGTTCTTATTCATTTGCCTGGCGTAAGCTCAAAGTTGAAAACCAAGGATGAGCTTGGAATTAGAGCAGGAGCAGTTGCGGTAAGTTAAATGCCTTAAGATAAGAAAAAAAATGAAAATATTTTTAAAATTGGCTTGACCGATGAATAAGGCAAAGTTAATTTGCATGCATGCTGAAGCCTTTCCCAGACAATTATCAGACTAAATAAGATTGCGGTTAAATCACATACAAAGAAGCAACAGTAGAAATATATGCCTTGATTTAAAAGATTGACCATGAATAATCGCGATGAATCGTGCATGTCAGAATTTAATATGCTGAAGGCCGAATTGTGTTTTATTGCCACCACATACGAAAAAGCGCATGAAATCTATTCTTTGAAATCGAGTGCCGATCAAGGTTCGGACTTCGCCGGATTGCTTAGTTACGGCAGCAAATAATAATCGTTGGCTGGAGTATTAGATATGAACTCGATTGCGAACTTGATGGTGGTGCTTGGGGGGATAGGTCTCTTTTTTGCATTCGGGCCAAATAGTTTACTAAATGGTAAAACCGATGCGACAAGCCAGAGTGACTCTAGAGAGCTGGTGGTCTCAAAGATAGAATGCAAGAAGATTTCTGACCATTATGAAGCGGAAGTTTGTTTCGAGAACAAAACGCAGAATTCAGTCTCCATCATCGAAATTATCCCTACCTGCAGCTGCGCGAGCGGGAGAATTGAAGATTCCATGGTTGATCCTGTAAGGGAAGGTAAGATACGACTCGAATTTAAGCCCGGAGCGAGCGATACTCAACAGATCATGATTCTCTACGAGGGTGTATTCGGAGGTCGATACCCTATTGTCGTCAATCTTAAATTGGGTTCCAAATCTTAGCTCGTTGAACGGGAACGATCATAAAGCAATCTTTACTATATATAACTAATCCCATATTGAATTTACTTCGAATAGAATATTCGACTTGTGGGTGTAAATTTACAACTGAAAGTGTTTATATGAAAATATTTATTTGCTTAGCAGTTGCGTTATTGCTCGATTACAATTGCTGCCGGGCGGAAAGTAATAATGCCGAGGAGATTGCCAAACTTCAAAAAGCGGGACTCGAAGCTTTGGCCTACTTTAAATCCATCACTTATAGTGGCAGTGACTCCAGCTCGGAAATTCTGTCAATGCTCAAAAAAGACGCCGAACTAAAAAATATAGCATTTACCGATTGCAGTACCATGGACTACGATAGGTATGAAGTTTATAATAACGACAGTCAAAAATACAATCATAAATATAGTTTAAAACAGATTGTGGGGAAAGATTGTTTGTTTGAAAATAGCAGTCTGATATCTAAGCCGCAAGAAGTGTGGCAAACCAGCTACTATTTTGGAGGCAAATCTTTGCAATTTACGGGAAAGCGAATTGTGCATCGCATAACAAATACAGGGGATTGCGGCGCGATAAGATATTTGGATTTGCGATTTATTAGTTCCCTTAGTCAAACTTTAACTCGCGAATTTAAAGGCGATTCCACATATGCGGAATATCTTGAAATGATTGAAGATAGAATAAAGAATTCATTAAAATGTAAAATATATAAAACAGAGAAAGATGTATTTGCAAAAATAGAATCAAATAAAAAATTGGCTGACGTTTCTTTGTACCTTCGATTTGAAAAAACTAAATCCGAATTTCTTCTAGCCGAAGTTGCAATTGCGACACCTAGTACTCTTTTTTACAAAAAATCATCATATGATGTTGCATTTAATGAGTTTCTGCCTCGTGAGGTGTCCTGTTCGCAATATGATAACTCAATACTAATTGAACACAATTCGATCACAGTAAAAAATCTTGTTGTAGGTAACTGCAAATGCGAGCCGAAAGATATATCTTTCGATGGGTTAGGTGAAATTGCGTACGGTGATTTGGTCTATCCGGTATACAGTAAAAATTTCATCCAATCAATATTTTATGGCGAAAAAATTGTAAAAATTGCGACAGAGCGAAATCCCAAATTATACCTCATTGTTACCTCATGTGCCTTTCTAGCACTGGGATTATTAATACATTTGAGAAAAAGAATACTTAAAATGAGTAAATAGAAATATTAAGAGGCTCTGACAAAACCCCATTTCGTCCATTGAATACTGCTACAAAGAGAGGTTTTGTTAGGGCTTCTAAATATCAAAAAAATGGGCTTCTCAATGTTGTAACCGCCCACACCTCGTCTTGAGATTATCTGGAATTGCTCTTGCGCTGGGGAATTAATTATCTTATCTCGGGGATGGAGTCTATCAGCGAAGAGTGGCTTATTCGCCAAACGCCGGAAGTTCGGGCTGTGCTGCGGATTCTTTTGAACCGCATCGCCGAACTGGAGCGATCTGCAAAAGCAGCTGTCGGAGTACGATAAGCCGATCGAATAATCGAATTTCCTTTTATTGGGAAACGCCAATATGCTCGAAAATTACTCCCCCTACCAGCAGAAGGTTATCAAGAATTACTACGCGAACATCGATAAGGTGAGTCTGCAACGGCTCTCCGAATTGGTGACGGAGCTCTATCTGGCGGAAGGTAAGAAGAAAGACAAGCTCTGGCAAACGGCGGCCACGACGATGAAGAAGCTGGAGGTCCCGCAGAGCCGGATTGATCACATCACCTCGAAAGCGGATGTGACGCTATTGGCCGGGGTGGTGAAGGAGCTGATGGGGAAGTAGGGGGAGGAGGTGTTTTTTGCAGGCATATATATTCTTCGAATAAAAATCAATTACACTATTGTTTTCTCTTTGGCATGTAAAGATGCTAAAAGAAGGCCAATATGAAATACGCAATCTGTGAGGTATGGATTTATTTCGTTCGGCAAAATATCGCCATGAAATAGTCTGTTTCGAACATTAAGACCTAATTGATCAGTAAGAATATATCGCATATAAAATATTTCATCTTCGCTTTTGAAGATATTTAACAAAATAGGATCTCTCAAAAGGTCATCAAGTATTCGGAGATGAAATGCTCCACTTCTCGATTTTTTTATAATATACCCGTCAGAAAATTTTATCAAAAGACGAATTGCAGATTCGAGCTGAGGAAGAAACAGATGTAATGCTGAAATCCAATCGTTCTCTAGGTATGATTTGATTGCCCTTTCAGTTAGTAACTTTTTATTTTCGCTGAATAAATGATTTGAGTGTATATACTCTGAAAAGTTTTCTTTATTTATAAGATTTCGAGATATACAAGCTTCAATAATTTGTCTATAGAGAAAATATTTGACAGGTTGGGTTATGCTCCAATATGACTTTAAAGCGCCGCCCTCGTCATTTTCGGCACTTCCGATGCTCCCTTGCTCGCGGCCATCTCTCGCTATTAATTTTTTTGTGACAAGATTCTGTAAGGGAAATTGCGCGACTAATCCTTTGATGTCTTTTCGATCCTGCTCAAAATTGGGTAAGCCTTGTATAGCGAGGTTTGTAAACACATCGCCAGGTGCTTCGATGAAGTTTTTTATGATACATTCAATTTCGCCGTTAGGAATGTGGATCGAGCTAGTCAGAGGGTGTAGTTCCATAGACATTTTTTTTGCACACTCAGAATACATTTTTATTGCTTCGGCTGCCAAATCGTTTAAATTATACTGTTGTAAGGTCTTATGAATCTCCTGCATCCAAGCTGTAGTTATGATGCCTTTTATATCATGATTTTTTATTTTTTCAATATAAGCATCGGCGTATACCTTCAAAACGCGTGTGACATCTGACGAAGTTGCTGCTTTATTGTAAAATTCTGCCAGCCGAGTTGCGGCGAATTTTACACCTTCGGGCTCACTAGAATATTCTTGAAAAAGATTCCTGTATTTCGCAAGATTATTTTCGAGATTATTTATTATTTCAATAATTGAATCAATTGAAATTTTACTTTTACAAGAACTTTCCAAAAGTAGATCATATGGATTCTTCCAAACATAGTAGGTCTTCTCAGTGTCTTTTGATTTGTAAAATTCGATAATTGTAGAGCATAATTCTTGTAGAAGGTCATCTTCTTTGGTCAGGATTGCGAGTTGAATGGATCGTTCGAATCGAGCATAAGTTGTGTGCAAATATACGTCCAGATCCGATTTGGCGATATCTATCGCTGCTCGAATGGTTGTCTTTGTGACTCTATTATCTTTCATTTTAAGTCTGG
Organism: Telmatocola sphagniphila; assembly: GCF_018398935.1. Lineage (GTDB taxonomy): Bacteria > Planctomycetota > Planctomycetia > Gemmatales > Gemmataceae > Telmatocola > Telmatocola sphagniphila. Next base: position 6,315,281 of record NZ_CP074694.1, read on the forward strand.
GCATCATGTCCCATGCTATATCCGAATATCTGTATTTGAATATCGGATGAGTAACATCTTCACTCCGTTTAATCCAATACGAAATCCATTTTTCATTTAAATCAATGATTGATGGGAACTGACTGTTTTCATACTCCGAAAAGGGTGTATAATAATGCTCTGATCCATATCTTGACAATTGCTTTCCAGTAATGGGCCGAACCCTGAAAGCGAAAATTTCTGCTTCGAGTTCAAAATCGGATTGAGTAGGATTTAGGTTGGGAATTAATTTGATTAATTCTTCTGCCAACTCGTCTTCGGTAAAATTTTTCTTAAATGTTTCAAACTTATGAATTATTTCATCAATATGAGCTTTCATTGCACTTGCACCAAATAAATCTTCTGAAATAGAGGTATTAACAAAACCCCATTTTTGCGGTATTCAATGGACAAATTGAGGTATTGTCAGAGTTTCTTAGGGGCATTATTGTTCTTTCTGAGAAAAATGTCCCTCACTTCCCCTTCTCCCTCAGCTTCAACCCCGAGTGCTTCGCCACGAACTCTAGCAGTGCCTGCGTGGCGGGGTCCGATTCGCTCAACATCAGCCAGGCCATGATCGTAATATGATTCCGTTCCGGGATCATTTGAACCGACACATCGACTTTGTGCTTCTTCAATTCCTCCGCAAAGTTCTTCGACATCACATCACAGGTTGGGAAGTCCTTGTCGGCATACAAAATCAAAAACGGCGGCTCCTTACCGGTTACCTGCTGGATCGGCGAAGCACTTTCGGCCGCTTCCTTCCCCTTCCCGATGATTGGCACAAACCGGTTCTCGTGGAAGTTGTAAATGCCGCTGATCGGCATCACTCCTTTGATATCTTTCAGGGAAAGCTTCTCCGCCTTCAAATAGCTTTCGTTTGTTCCCAATAGGGCCGCGAGATGGCCGCCCGCCGATTGCCCGGTCACAAATATCTGATCGTTTTTTCCGTCATATTTGCCGATATTCTTATGCGTCCAGGCAAACGCTTTCGCCACATCTTCGATATGCCCCGGATGCTGGACCTGCGGCGTCAACCGATAGCTGAGCACCACCGTTCCGATCCCGTTCTTGGCGAATACATGGCCCACCGGGCCGTACATCTTGCGGTCGCCGGTGGTCCAACCGCCGCCATGGATGAAGAACAGAACGGGGAAGTCCTTCTGGCCCTTGGGAATAAACAGATCGAGCTTGTGCTTGTTATCTTCGCCCTCTTTGCCTTCCACGTAAGGAATATCCTTGTGAACCTCGACCTCGTACGGGCCCGCGATTTTGATCGGCTTTGTATCTTCGGCCTGTGCACTCATTGAGAAACATCCGAGGGTGACAATCAAAGTTAGCAGGGTGTTCCAGTAATTCTTCATGGGTAAATCTCAAATTCTCAAAACGATTTCGCTCCAGCTATTTTACAGCAATTGCTGGCAGTTGCAGTTGTGCGGACACGGATAAACCGCCGGGTGGAAGAATTTTTCAAAATGATCTGGCATAACTGTAAAAGTGAACATATAGTGTACGCATGTTTACTTGTGCGTCGGGAGGCCAACCATGCCGCTCCGCTACCTGTTCATCGATATGAATTCCTATTTCGCTTCGGTCGAGCAGCAAATGCACCCGGAGCTGCGTGGCCGGCCCGTCGCGGTTGCTCCGCTGAACGCCGAGACGACCGCCTGCGTGGCCGCGAGTTACGAGGCCAAAAAATTCGGTATTCGCACCGGAACCATGGTCCGAGAAGCCCGGCGGATGTGTCCTGGCATCGTCATAATCCCGGCCAGCCCGCGCATTTATGTGCAGCTTCACCATCAGATTATCCATGCGGTCGAATCGGTTCTGCCCGTTCTGAAGGTCATGTCCATCGACGAAATGGTTTGTCGATTGCGCGGCGTGGACCGCGAAACATCGAATGCCCGGCAATTAGCTCTGGATGTGAAAAAAGCGATTCTGACGAAAGTCGGCGTCTGCCTGAAATGTTCTATCGGTCTCGCCCCGAACATCATGCTCGCCAAGGTGGCCAGCGATATGCAGAAACCGGACGGCCTGACCATCATTGAAAACGAGGAGCTCCCGCAACGGCTGCACAGCTTGAAGTTGACCGACTTTCCCGGTATCGGCCCACGCATGGAAAAACGCTTCTGGCGTCGCGGCGTCAGCACCGTGGAACAACTCTGCAAGTTGAAACCGGAGCAGATGGCCGTGGTGTTCGGCAGTCGAGTGCATGGCCGTTCGTGGTACGATCGGCTGCGCGGCGATGATGTGGTCGATCGGCCGACAACGCGCCGGATTCTGACACAAAGTCGGGTGCTGCAACCCGATCGCCGTACGCATGAGGGGGCCGAGGCGATTCTGATTCGGCTCTTGCACAAGGCCGCGACGCGATTGAGAAAAATTCAGTACCACACCGGCCATTTAGCCCTCAGTGTGCGCTGTCTGGATGCTCCACGCTGGGAAAAGGATATGCCGCTCGATTACTGCCAGGATACGCCGACCCTGATACGGGCCTTCGGCAAGCTTTGGTGTCAGAGGCCCCGGCAGGGGACGCCGTTTAAAGTAGGGCTGGTGCTATCCGATTTGAAGCAGCAGAAGAATATCGCTCCATCGCTGTTCGATGGCAATCAGAAAATGGAAAGCCTGTCCCGAACTATGGATGAACTGCACCAGCAGTTCGGGATACAATCGGCCTACTTTGCCGGGATGCACGGGGCCTGCCATGAAGCCCCGGTGCGAATTGCCTTCAATCAGATTCCCGATATTACAGTGCGGTAAATGGGGGCAATTACTTGAAAGTCCGCAGCGCGGCGGCCACATTATTGTCGAAAGTTATTAGCTCATTCTTGAAGGCGTTCATAAGATCGAATCGTTTCAGCGTACTTTCGTCCTTGTTCGGCGTGTCGGTCAGCTTCTGAATTTCATCGACCAGCAACTGTTCGAGTTCGGGGCCGATCTGGTTCAGCTTGGCCAGTCCGTATTTGTCGCCCGCATCCTTGCAGACATCGAAAGCTCGGCGAGCTTCCGGCAGCTTCGATTTCATATCATCGAACGACTGCACTTTAGCCCACGATTCATAGATGAATTTACGGGCCGCACTGTGCGCATCGCTCTTGGGCGTCCAGTTCTTCTTCAGTTCATCCCGCTTCTGCGTGAAAGCATCCTTCGCGGCGGTTTCGGTTCCCGCCGCCACAATTGCTTCGTCGTAGAGTTTCAACGCCTCTTCGATATTCACCTGCTGAATGGCCGAGTCGATTCGCAGCACAAATCCGTTCAGCTTCTTTTTCAGTTCCACGACTTCAGGAAGGTTCTGCTGCCGACTGACTTCATCGAGTTGAGCAATATAGGAATCCAGTTGCCGGCGGGCATCGCGCAGGCTTTGTAGCTTTTCATCCAGAACATCTGTGAAGCCGGGAAGGGAGACTTTGGCGGCGATGGTCTGTTCTTTGAATTTCTGCAGATCGACGGTCAGCTCGCTGATATCGCCGTCGATGCGACTGAGCGTCTTTCGAGCGGAGTTATCGGCCTGATCCACTTTCCCCTGTTTCACCAGTTGAGTAATATCTTTGAAGCACTGGGCCTGAATGCGGCGGGAGTCATTGACGCGATCCAGCCAGAAGCCGCGGCGGGCCACCAGTTGATCGCGGCTTTCCGCACCCGCTTCGATGTTTACCGTTCGCACTACCACCGCATCTCCGGTAATGGCCAGCGGAATGCGGGCAATTGCTCGCTCGCCCAGATCGATGCGGACGAAAGCGATATTCTTCATCGGATCGCGCGACGTGAACACATCTCGAAATAGCACACCCAGATCGCGTTCCTGATAACTCTCGGCGAAGCCGGAATCCTTGATGCGTACTTGCAGTCCGACCTGTCGAAGCGGGGCTCCCTTGGGATCGATGAGTTTCAATTTCAAGGGAGCGGTGACGGTTGCGAGTCGGATGCAGCGATAGCCGACAATGCTTCCGCGGGCGGGTGGCAATCGATCGGCGTACTGGCGGACCAACCGGCAGGTCGATTGGCCGTCTTTCATTTCATCGAGCACCTGCAACAGAACGTCATCGCAATCGGAAGTGGTGCCGCGCAGGCCGGTACCGTCTTTGCGAATTTGTACCACTTTCAACACATCTCCCGGCCGGACCCAATCGGCCAGCGCGAGGCCACGCCGTCCGGCTTTCCAGCTGACCGGGACATTATCGCCGGCAGGAATGAAAGAACCGGTGAAACCGAAGTCGCGTATCACCCAATCGGTAATCTGTTTCAAAATGGCGGAGCGATCCGAAAGTGTGGCTTCGCGAATCAGCGAATTGAAGCCGGTGCTGCCATCGTGTTGCCGGGCGCGAATGCGGATACCCTGTTCGCTGGCCTCGATCCAGAAAACGTGAAGTTTTTCGTTGCTCAGCGGGGCGGGGGCGTCGAGGGCGGTGGGGCCGGTTTTCAGGTAATTTCGCTCCTGTTCGGTCCAGTCCTTGTTCGGCTTCCGCATCAGGTCGATGATTTCGAACTCGGCCAAGTTGCCTAGCAGGCCCTGGAGCTTGTCCTCGATATCGGACTTCAAATTGAGCCGGTAGGTTTCGTTGAAGAGCGGATGCGCGCGGAAAAGCAAAACGATTTTAGTGGAGTAGGTTTGATCGCTATCCGTGGGCAGTTGAGCAGCGGCCGGGAACGCAAAAAGAAGTAGTGAACAGATCGCCACAAAACGCATAGATGATCCTAAAACCGGTAAATCGATCCTTCTTAGATAGTTTAATCGAAGATTATGGGGGAAACCACGTCGGAAATTGCCGAGATTTCGGGAATATTCGCGAGATTGCGGCATCTGAATTCTAAAATGGGAGAAATACTCTTCTTCGGGTTCGGATATGCCGTTGCTTCTCACTTCGCCGCCATTAAATCCAACGCACGAGATCTTTCACGTCGAACGGATTTTAGACCCAGATGAATCCGTACCCGCCCGACAGCATAAAATCATTGCGGTATTACCGGCCTACAACGCCGAGCGAACCTTGGCGGCGACGCTGGCCGATTTCCCTCCCGGCTCGGTCGATCAGATCCTTCTGGTCGACGATTGCAGCAAGGACCGCACGGTTGAGATCGCCCTTGAGATGGGATTGACGGTGATTCAGCATCCCAAAAATAGGGGGTATGGGGGAAATCAGAAGACTTGCTACCAGTATGCTCTCGATCAGGGGGCCGATATCGTGGTGATGATCCATCCCGATTATCAGTACGATGCCCGAGTGATACCGCATGCGATTGGAATGATCGAATTGGGAATCTGCGACATCGTGTTGGGCAGCCGGATTCGTTCCCGAAAAGAAGCTTTGCAGTGCGGAATGCCCTGGTGGAAGTATTTCGCCAACCGAGCACTGACGGCCTTCGAAAATATCTGTCTGGGCCAGAATTTAGGCGACTTTCACAGTGGCTTCCGGGTCTATCGCCGGAACGTGCTGGAGAAGATCCCTTTCCAAAACAATTCGGACGACTTCGTCTTCGACACGCAGTTTCTGGCTCAGGCGGTACACTTCGGCTTCCGGCTGGGCGACATTCCGGTTCCGGTCCGCTACTTCAATGAAGCCAGCAGCATCAACTTTCGCCGCAGTTCGATCTACGGTATTCGAACAGTGCAGACGATGCTGGGCTTTCTCATGAATCGCCTGCGGCTCTGGCGATCCTCGCTCTATTCCACCACCCGACACCAGACCGCTTTAAGATAACGGCCTTCCTGAGCCTGGGCATGGAAGGGATGATCCGCCGCGGCCCCGCTCAGGTTGAAGATCTGCACTGTTCGCTGCGCCTGCCAGGCCGCCCGGCGAATGCTTTCGAGAAAATCAGTCTCGCTGACTAGACCCGTACAGGAACAAGTCAGGAAGATGCCGCCGGGGCTAACGACGTTTAGAGCGACCCGGTTCATATCGCAATATTTCTTCAGGGCCGTTTCCACTTCTTCGCGATCCCGGGTCATCTTGGCTGGGTCTAAAATGACCACATCGTACTTCTGACCGGAAGGATAAATGTCCCGCAACCAGCTGAAGATGTCGGCCTGAATGAACTTGATGCGGGCCTGATTCAAGTTGGCGTTCTGCGCGGCCAGAGCGATGACCTGTTCGTCGAGATCGACCCCTACCACCTCGGCCGCTTTACCGATGGTCTTGGCATAAACGGCGAAACCGCCGGTGTTGCAGCAGAGGTCGAGTACTTTCTTGCCGTTGCAAAATGTCGACATCAACCTGCGATTGTCTCGCTGATCGCAGAAAAAGCCGGTTTTGTGCTTACTGCCCGGTGCCACGCGGAAACGCACGCCGTTTTCGGTGATGGTCCCCGGCGGCGGAGCATCGGGCGGCCGGCAGTCGAACGACTCCTGCTTACCGACATGCTCCTCGGCGAAGAAATAGAATTTCGAATCGGGGAATTCGTCCCGAAAGATTGAAATGATCAGATCGCGCTGTTTGAACATCCCGGCCGAGAAAAATTCGATCACAATCGTCTGGCCGTAGCGATCCACCACCAGCCCGCTGAGTTCATCGGCCTCAGAATGCACTAAGCGGTAGGCGTTTGTGGTTTCATCGAGCCGCAGGGTCTCCCGGCGGAAGCGAATCGCGCGTTTGATGCGCTCCCGGAAGAAGTCTTCGTTGACGAGTTGATCTTGCTTGGAGGTCAGCACCCGTAAGGTAATGCGGGAATGGCCGTTGTAGAAGCCTCGGCCGACCCATTGGCCGGCGCGATCCTGGATTTCCACGATCGTACCGGGTGGTATCCGTTCGGTCGGCTTTTCGACCATCTTCTGGAAGATCCAGGGATGGCTCGAACGGCGTTCGATTTTCAGTTTAACGAGGGGCAATGCTGGTGCAGTCATCTAGGAATTGTATGCCTTAAGCCGTGGTCAAACCGCCCGGAGCGACAAACACGGTCTTCCAGGGCCGAATGGTCCAGCGAACAAAGATGCCTTCGGAGTGGAACGGGTCGCCCTTCAGGATCGCTTCAGCCTCTTCGGGAGTCGCGGCCTCGTAAACGATCAAGGCGCCATAGTTGTCGAGAAAGGGCCCGGCACATGCGAGTTTGCCCTGTTCCAGCAAGCTCGTGAGATACTCGCGATGCCGAGGACGCACGGCATTCACCCGGTCCACATCCGGAATATATTCAATCACAGCGGCATACTTCATCGGCCAACTCTCCAACACTGGCGAACTAGAATTCCCAGCCGATCCCCGGTTTTTCCGGCGCCAAAATCTGGCCCTTTTCAATCTTCAGCGTCTGGAACGGCTCCGACCAGTCGAGCAGATTCATATTGGCGATTCCGCAGGCCAGGTGAATAGCCAGGTCGGGCAAACCTTTAATCACGCAGGGAACGTGATAGGCATCGGCCATCGCGATCACTCGCAAAAGCGGCGTCAAACCGCCCAGGCGAATCGGATCGGGACGGAGGATTCGAACCGTACCGCGAGCCAGCCAGTCGCGAAATTCCTCAACGGAATCGATCCCGGGTCCGACGCATAAGGGCGCCTCGAAATGCAGCGATAAGCGTTCGTATCCCGCCACATCGCTGGTGGCAATAGGCGATTCGAACCAGTCGATGCCGATTTCCTCATCGAAGAAACGGGCAAAGGCCATGGCGGTGCCGAGGTCGTAGCGTCCCTCGGCCGTAATGCCGAGCCAGGCTTCATCGCCGATGCCATTGCGGATGTCGTGAACGCGGTCGGCATCTTTCTGAATATCGTCGGTGCCGATCTTCACGAGTAAACCGAGCGGTTGATTCGCGGCGTACTTCTTCCAGGTCGATAGCACGGTAGCGGTGTCTATCCCTAGTGGAGCGATATCACCCAGGAAGTAGGGGGCCGAAGCGCGAGCAGAGCCGAAGTAGCGGTGCAGCGGCTCACGGAAAGACTTGCCCTTGATGTCCCACAAAGCCAGATCGATGGCCGCATAAACGCGCGGCAGAATTCCCGACCAGCCTAGCGAACTGCCGTAGCCGCGGGCTTTGGCCCAGAGCTTCTCGGTGGCTAGCGGATCTTCGCCGACCACCAGCGGAATTAGCTCCTCCAGAATGGCTTTCCCGGCGGTCAATCCCGATGGGCCAAAACTGGTAACGCCGAAGCCGGAGATCCCGGAATCGGTGTCGATTCGTACGATCAGATAATTCGTACTGGAGGGGGCGTTGGAACCGCTGTTCAACGAGATTCGGCCCGCGGAGGAGTCGACTCGCTTTTCGGAGACTTTGACAGAATGAATTTTCATGCGGGAATTCTATTCACCCAGATAGGCGGCCTGAATGCGCGGATCGTTCAGAAGCTCGGTGCCGGGTCCGCTCATGGTGATGGTGCCGGTTTCCATAACGTAGCCGCGATGCGCCAGTTTCAAGGCTAAACGGGCATTTTGCTCGACGAGAAGAACCGACATCCCTGCCTGATTCAATTCGCGAATAACTTCAAAAATTCTCAGAACGATCATCGGAGCGAGGCCAAGCGACGGCTCATCGAGCAGGAGCAATTTGGGCCGGGCCATCAGTGCCCGGGCGATGGCCAGCATCTGCTGCTCGCCGCCGGAGAGGGTGCCGCCGAGTTGTTTCATCCGCTGTTTCAGGATGGGGAAGTAATGGTAGGATTTTTCGATATCTTCCTGAATTCCCGCGTGATCTTTGCGGGTGAAGGCCCCCATTTGGAGGTTTTCCAGCACCGTCAGACGCGGGAAAATTTTGCGTCCTTCGGGCGACTGAGCCAGCCCCCTTGGCACGATTTTGTAATCGGGCACGCGCGAGATATCCTCGCCTTCGAACATGATTCGGCCGCCGCGGGTTTTCACCACGCCGGAGATGGTTTGGAGCGTCGTCGTCTTCCCGGCCCCGTTCGCACCAATAACCGTGACGATTTCCCCCGGGTTGACGGTCAGCGAGATGCCCTGCAGCACCTTGATCTGCCCGTAGCCCGCTTCCAGATTTTCGACGCTGAGAATCGGAGAACTCACGTCACTTCCTCTTTGCCCAGATAAGCTTCGATGACCTTCGGATTTTGGCGAACTTCTTCCGGAGTGCCTTCGGCAATTTTCACGCCGTAATCGAGAACGGAAATTCGATCGGAGATCCCCATCACCAGATTCATGTGATGCTCGATCAGAAGGACAGTAATGCCCCGATCGCGAATCTTGCGAATCAGTTCCATCAGATCGACCGTTTCCCGGGGATTCATACCGGCCGCCGGTTCGTCGAGGAGCAGCAATTTCGGTTCGCAGGCCATGGCTCGGGCGATTTCCAGACGGCGCTGATCGCCGTAGGGCAAGTTTTTGGCCAAATTGTTCCTGGCTTTTTCGAGACCCATGAACTTCAGCAGTTCGAGGGCTTTCGCCTCGGCCTCTTTTTCTTCGCGTTTTAAGCCGGGAGTGTGCAGGGCCATTCGAACGGGATTGCTCCCCAGCGAGCGGTCTTTGCCGATCAGCACGTTTTCCAGCACTGTCATATTCTGGAAGAGTCGAATGTTTTGGAAGGTTCGGGCAATGCCACCCAAAGCGATGTAATCGGTCGTTCGTCGGCTGCGACGCCAGACGACAAAGGAACCGATAGTACCAACAATAAAACCGGCCAGAAGTGCAATCAGACCGTTTCGGAGTCGTGCGGTGCGTGATTCCTGGAAATCGTTCAACGTCTCTTTCAGGTCGGTGCAGTCGGCCTCGGAACCGGTATAAGCCGGCTCGGGCACGCCTTCCAGATAGAGCGAAAACTCCTCGGCATTCTTGCGGACTTCCGGCTTCTTCTTGGTGTTGATCGCTTGGTAAATCTTCTGCGCTTTTTCCTCATTGGGGATGTTGCCGATCAAAGTCTCATCGCTGGAAGACATGACCTGCCAACGGCGCCCGTTGCGGGTTTTCTGCAAAACGGGATTGCTGGCGATATAGCGATTCATGTCGCTCCAAAGAGTCTGGAAGCTGAATGGAGCTGGCAGTGGTTTCTCTGGACTCTCTTCACGGCCGAACAGATACATCCGAGTCGAGGGCTGCTTCTTGATCGTCGAAGCCCAGAAACTGTCGATGTTGACGGCCAGTATTCCGGCGAGGAGCGCGACGGTCAGACCGACGAAAATAAACCCGATTAATGTGCGAACTGTCAGCGGCCGGATTTGATTGTGGCCGTCGAAGGTTACTGCACCTTCAGTCGGGTTGTAGATGCCGGTGATCGCGTTGAAGAAAGTGGTTTTGCCCGCTCCGTTGGGACCGATGATCGAATAGATCTGTCCTTTTTCGACGGTGACATCGACGGCATTGACGGCCGTTAAGCCGCCAAATCGCATCGTCACTTTTTCAGCTTTCAACAACGACACAGAAAACCTCTCGGGTAGAATCGTTATTTATCGCGCCGGGCCGGGAACAAGCCGTGGGGTCGGAATCGCATGACCAGAATCAGAACCATTCCGAAGATCATCAATCGCCAACCGGAGAAGGTTAAATAAGGTGCGCCTTCATTACCCAGATTTATACCCGCCAACCGAACATCCTGTTTCGTGTCGACATGTTTGCGGATCCAATCCTGAATACCAGAATCGAGTGCCGGTGAAATAATGTTTTCGTAACCGATGATCAGCAGAACGCCGATGATGACCCCTTTTCGATTACCGAGGCCACCGAGGATCAAACAACACAGGACAATAACAGAGTTATTGAATCCGTAGGTGTCGGGGTCGGCCGTATTGCTTTGACGATAGGCATAAAGTGCACCCGCGAGCCCGGCGAGTCCGGCCCCGATAGCGAATGCCGCCAATTTCAAACGGGCGGTGTTCAACCCCATACAGGCCGCCGCCAGCTCATCTTCTCGAATCGCCACCCAGCCGCGACCCAGTCGCGAACGCTCCAGATTGCGAAGCAGGATCACTACGATTACTAGAAAAAACAAGGTCAGAAAGTACCAGTAGCGATAGTCGCCAGACCAATCCAGAGGGCCCCCTTCACTTAATTCCTTGGCCCCGGGAATAAACTTCAGAAATCCCGCAATAGTCTTGATTAAAGAGTCGAAAAGGGTCGGTGAAGGAACTGGTTTAATACCTTTGGTTCCATTGGTAATCTGTTCGAGATTTCGCAGAGTAAATCGCAAAACTTCCCCGAAACCCAGTGTCACCAGGGCCAGATAATCTCCGCGCAATCGAAGCACCGGAGCTGACAGCATGACGCTGAGAGCAGCCGCACCCAAAATCGAAATGAGAACCGCCAGTGGAAAACTCAATTGGAACGGGTAATCGGCAACGGTCAGAATGCCGGTCAGGTAGGCCCCCACGCCGAAGAACGCGCCGATTCCCAGGTGCAACAGCCCGGCATAGCCGATCACCACATTCAGACCCAGGGCCAGGATCGCGAAGATAAATAGAGTGGGAAGCTGATTACCTACCGGCTGACCGATTTTGGAGAAAACGAAATCATTCACCGGCGGATAAATGGGATACGCAACTGCCAGGGCCAGCAGCAAGAGCATCCACGGAAAGCGATTAAGTAGTGACATTACACTTTCTCCCGCGTTCGGGAGCCGAGCAATCCGGTGGGGCGGAAAACGAGGATCAGAATCAGAATCGCGAAGACGAAAGCACTGGTCCACTTTTCATCGATGTAGGCACTCCCCAGCGATCGTACCAAACCGATGATAATACCGCCGAGTACCGCGCCGGGGATATTGCCAATTCCCCCCAGCACCGCTGCCGTGAAAGCATAGAGACCATTCTGAAAGCCAACTTGATAACTGGTGGTATTGATGTAGAGGGCATAAGTAACGCTCCCTACGCCCCCGAGCGCTCCGCCGATCAGGAATGTCGTTGCAATGACGCGATCCACATTGATACCCATCAGGCGGGCCGCCGTGGGATTCTGAGCCGTTGCCCGCATTGCCTTACCCGTTTGAGTGAATTTCACAAACCAGGTGAGAAATATCATGCTGGGTATGGTCACGGCAATGACCATGGCATCTTTCCAGGTGATTCGAAATTTGGATTCTTCTTTGGCTTTGATGGTAGGCTTGGACTTGGAATCTTTAGCAGAATCTGATTTGTCTGACTTCGCGGTGGTTACCGCCTCTTCTACCGGACTGGACCGCTCCAGAATATTTTCGTTACTGACAATATTGGGGAAGGCTCTCTGCGAAGCCGCCGGAACCGCTCGGCCATCCTCATAGACCGCGGCGTTCCAGAACAACCCGATGTTCATGAAGCAGAAGGATACCCCAATGGCGGATACCAGAGGCGCCAACTTAGGGGCCGATCTTAGTGGCCGGTATACCACTTTATCGACCGCCACGTTTAAGGTGGCACAGAAAAGCGGGACCACAATCATCATCACTGCAATGGCCAGCGCGGCCTTGGAGGTGGAAATCTCGCCGGCCGTACTCACTGAAATCCCCATCAGGGAAAGCAGTGTCAGGGCCATGAAAGTGCCGAGCATGAACAGATCGCCGTGGGCGAAGTTGATGAGCTCGACGATCCCGTATACCATCGTGTAGCCCAGCGCGATGAGCGCGTAAAGCATGCCGATGATCAGACCACCCAGACAGTATTGAAAAAACATCTGTAGGCCGCCGGAATCCGAGGCGGCAAACAGTGTCATCGAGTCGAGAATCAAAGGCGGAAACTCCGCTAGGAAGGTAGGGATCCCTGGAGAGAGGGGAGACTTATTTTTGTAGTTCCAGTAGTTTTACGAAATCGAAGTCCATCGTTCCCTTGGCATTCGGTTTTATGGTACTGATGCTCAGAGTCGTGGAGGTTGTGTCGCCGTTCTTGTCGAACGACCAGGTTCCCAAAGCCCCATCTTTGAAGTCCTTGATACTCAAAGCGGCCTGAGTGATCGCGGCCCGATCCTTCTTGCCCGCTTTTTTGATGGCTTCCAGAGCCACTTTGCCGCATTCGTAACCGTAAACGGCATAACCTTCGGGATCGGCATTGAAACGCTTCTTGTAGTTGGCAACGAATTCGGCGCCTTTACCCTTCAACTGATCGGGAGGCATGCCACCGAAAGTGCAGTAGCAGGTCAGTTTCTTGAAAACGTCAGCTCCGGCGGCCTGAATGAACGCCGCTTCGTAGCAGCCATCCGGAATGATCAGGATGGTCTTTTCCAGGCCTTCCGCAACCATATCTTTGGCGATCTGGCCGGCCCCGGTTTGCGATGTGCCACCAAAGTAAATGCAGTCCGGATTGAACTGATTCTTGATGCGTTTCATCAGAGTCCGGAAGTCGGACTGCTTGTAGTCGATGCTTTCCTGCTTGCCAAGGACCTTCAATTGGATTTCTTCGCAGCGATCTTTGAAAATCGTGGCCAGTCCTTTGCCGTAAACTTCATTGTCGTCGAGAATGCAGACGGTTTTGACACCTTTCGATTTCGCAAAATCCGCCGCAACGGGCCCTTGGATATCGTCCGCCGGTACCACGCGGGTGAAGTTAATGGTTCCCGCGGGTCGGTATTTTTCTGGTTCACCCGGTTCCGCGCCTTCTTTTTTGGTCAAGCCAATGGCGGTGCAGGCGGGAGATACCATGAGCAGGCTGGCCTTGTTGAGAATCGGCATCGAAGTGCTGGCCGCTCCCGAGTTGTAAGGCCCTAGGAAAATCATCACGTCGGGATCTTGAATCGCCTTGTTCGCGTTAGCGGTTTCTCGTTCCGGCGTCCACTTCCCATCCGCAGCCGTGGCATCGTCGAGATCTTCATATTCAATCTTGAAACTGCCGACTTTATTACCGGCCTCTTCGAAGGCCATCCGGATTCCGTTGACGATGGTATCGGTCTGGCCTTTAGCACTGCCAGTTCGAGGCAGGCTCGAAACGATTTTGATGACGTCGGGATTGCCCAAGCCGCTGGGATTCACGGCTTCGGCAGTCGAAGGCGTGGAAGCTTTGGTGGCTGCGCTCGGCTTACTTCCGCCGCTGTCGCACCCGGTAATCAGGACCGACAGTGTCAGGCAAATTCCCAATGCAGAGAAAATCTGCCAGTTCGGTTTTTTGACCGTCATGGATGCCTCAGGATCGAAAATACGTTTAAAATTCAGAAAATTCCGTTCACTGCGATGTTAAAGATTTGAGTAGAGCGCGTCAACGAAAATGCTTCGATAATGCGTGGAGCCCTGCTTGGAACAACCGCGATAGCGATATTCTCGTTTCGGTTTACACTCTATTTGGCGAAATAGCGGGCTGTTCTGGGGGCGATATTCCGCTAGTCACTTCTTTCAGGGAAGACATTTCATCGAAAAGTGCCTCGAGAATACTCTAGTAGAAGAAGCAAGCCCCCACAGTGATCGCGAAGAAACAAAGAAATTGGGTACTGGCTCTGCCGATGATCTCTCGACGGAGACAATCAACGATTTTCTCCATGCTTTTCTGGAGGTTTCTGATTTTTGGAGATGTACAGGCTCTCAGGTTTGGAGAAAAAAGGTGATGCGGCCGTGCAGAAGGGTAAATTTTCGGTCCGGAAAAGGGAAATCGACGTTTTTCTTGGAAAAACGCAGAAAAGACCCTTCAAAATTGTCAGTTTAATACCGGGAAGGTCATCAAATTGCTGTTTTCCACTATATGAAAATTGATGATCTGATGACCTCTCTAGAGAAAACCCGTACACCGAACGGTTTTTTCCCTATCGAATTTTGTGAGGATTATGTGCTTTTCCATTTCTCATCTTGCCGACCTTCCTCTGGCGCCACATAATTTTCAAATACACTATATGGGCAAAAGTTGTATGATCGTTCGACTAAAAGCAGGTGTCGAACGCGGAAGTATTGAAGGACAAAAGCGAAAATGATCACGAAGGAACGCAAAAGCGGAATTATTGGTGATTTCAAACGAGCCGAGACAGACACGGGTTCACCCGAAGTGCAAGTGGCTCTTTTGACCGCTCGAATCAATGAATTGACCGAGCACATGCGAGCTCACACGAAGGATCACGCGAGCCGACGTGGGTTGCTCAAGATGGTCAGCAAGCGAGCCGACCTGTTGAAGTATTTGCAGAATACGGACCGGAATCGGTATCTGGCCGTGATTGGTAAACTGGGACTGCGAAAATAGTCTTCGCTTGCCCGTCGGTCGAAACCGGCGGGCATTTTTCATAAACGGGGGAGAGGTCCTTTTCCCTCGACTCTTCCGAGTGCTGCTTTGGCGATCTCTCGGGTTCTCGACCTGAATATCCAACCTGTCGGGTTCCTACCGCGACAATCGCCGGGAAATACCTGCTTAACATCTAAAAGAGGATTGCACCTGTGACGGTGACACGTGTTGAATGCGCTTTAGGCGCTGGTACTTTGATTCTGGAAACGGGAAAATTAGCAAAACAAGCTCACGGATCGGTGGTCGTTCGATACGGCGACACGATGACTCTGGTAGCCGCGGTGGCCGGCAAGTTGGATCCCACTCGGGATTTCTTTCCCCTGACCGTCGATTATCGAGAAAAACCCCAGGCGGCGGGTAAATTCCCCGGTGGCTACATCAAGCGGGAAGGCCGACCTACCACCAAGGAAATTCTGACTGCCCGACTTATCGACCGTCCTATCCGCCCCCTGTTCCCCGCCGATTATTTCAACGAAGTTCAGGTGATGTGTCAGGTCATCTCCGCCGATCGTGAAAACGATCCGGATATCCTGTCCATGATCGGTGCTTCGGCCGCGCTTTACGCTTCACCGATCCCGTTCCAGAAGCCGACCGGTGCTGTGCGCGTCGGTCGGGTGAACGGCGAATTCGTGGTGATGCCGAGCCATCACCAGATGGAAGAAAGCGATCTCGATCTGATCGTCTCCGGCACCAAGGAAGCCGTGGCGATGATCGAAGGTTTCTCCCGGGAACTCTCGGAAGAAGTCATGGGCGATGCCGTGATGTTCGGTCACAAGTACATCGTTCAAATCTGCGAATTGATCGAAGAACTCCGCGAAAAAGCCGGGATGGGCACCAAACCGGCCGTCGCGGCTTCTCCGGCCAATCCGCTCATCAAAGAGATGTACGACAAGTTCGCCAAGGAACTGCGGGCTCGCAAACTGACGGTGGCCAAACTGGAACGCTACGAAAAAGTGGCGGCCCTCAAAGACGAGATGAAAAAGCATTATTTCCCGGAAGGAGCCACGACTCCTCCCGAATATTCGCCCGGCCAGTTCGCGCAGGCCTGGGCCCTCCTGGAAGAGAAAGTCTTCCGCGATATCGTGCTCGACGGCGGTCGTATTGATGGCCGGGGTTTCAAGCAGATTCGGGCGCTGCATTGCGAAGTCAGCCTGCTGCCGCGCACGCACGGCTCGGCCTTGTTTACTCGCGGAGAAACGCAAGCTCTCGTGACCGCAACCCTCGGCACCGCCGCGGATGAGCAGCGGATTGAAGGGCTGGAAGGCGAGTATGTCAAGAAGTTCATGCTCGACTACAACTTCCCGCCGTTCTCGGTCGGAGAATGCAAGCCGTTACGCGGCCCCGGTCGACGGGAAATCGGCCACGGGATGCTGGCCGAGCGTTCGCTGAAGGCCGTGATGCCGCTGCCAGGCAAGTTCCCTTATACCGTTCGACTGGTATCCGATATTCTCGAATCGAACGGCTCTTCCAGCATGGCTTCGGTCTGCGGTGGAACGCTCGCGCTGATGGATGCTGGAGTGCCGATTCAAAATCCGGTGGCAGGCATTTCCATCGGGCTAGTGAAGGAAGCCGATAAGTTCATCCTCTTTACCGATATCCAGGGCGATGAAGACCACTATGGCGATATGGACTTCAAGGTCGCCGGGACGCAGCGTGGCATCACCGGGATTCAGCTCGATTTGAAGCTGGAAGGCATTGGTGAAGAAATCATTCGGGCGGCCCTGACTCAAGCGAAGGATGCCCGCATTGAAATTCTGCGAACGATGCTGGTAGCACTTCGCAAACCACGCGGTGAGATCAGCGCTTACGCGCCCCGATTGCTTCAGATCAAAATCAATCCCGAAAAGATTGGTTTGCTGATCGGGCCAGGCGGCAAAAATATCAAGGGCATTCAGGAAGCGACCGGTGCCAAGATCGATATCGACGACGATGGAACCGTCAGCATCGCTCACAGCGATGCGGCTGGAGCCCAGGCGGCCAAGGCTCGCGTCGAAGCCCTCACGGGTGAAGTTGAGATCGGTAAGGTTTACGAAGGTAAAGTCATCAGCGTGAAAGATTTCGGCGCTTTCGTCGAAATCATGCCGGGCCGGGATGGTCTGGTGCATATCAGCGAACTCGATCACGCTTATGTGGGACGGGTGGACGATGTGTTGCGCGTGGGCGATCCGGTCAAGGTGATCTGTATCGACATCGACAATCAGGATCGCGTGAAGCTCTCCCGTAAGGCTTTGCTGCCGGCCCCGCCTCCGGGGGAAGGGGGCGAGGCTCCTCCTCCCGAAGGTGGCCGTCCACCTCGGGAAGATCGCGGCGAACGCAATGATCGAGGCGGCGGTGGCGGCGGCCGTGGCGGGGATCGAGGAGATCGCGGAGGCCGAGGCGGCGACCGCAGAAGATAAGGCAATATTTAATAATATCGCGGAGCAGTTTCGCTGCTCCGCCCATTTTTTACTGACATATCTCTGAATAAATAATAGATTTTTAATACTTAACAGTTTATTAACCGTTTCTTCACTTCATTGCCTCGTTCATAATATAAATCATTTTTTAGGTAGATGGTAATTTTCTCATTTATTCGGAGTTCCAAATGGTTCAGTTTTTCGCGAGTCGAAAAACCCGGCGTGGTTTTACATTGATCGAATTGCTGGTGGTGATCGCCATCATTGCCATTCTCATCGGCTTGCTGTTGCCAGCCGTTCAGAAAGTTCGAGAAGCTGCTGCTCGGATGAAGTGCACGAACAATTTGAAGCAACTCGGCCTGGCGATGCATAACTACGAGAGCGCCAATATGTACTTCCCGACGTCTGGCGAAGGGAACGACAGTTCGAATCAGTCGACGGTCATGGACACGCATTCGTTCTTTACTCAGATACTGCCTTATGTCGAACAAGGGAACGTTTTCTCGAAGTTCGATTTGAACTACGCTTACAACGCTCCCATCACCGACGCCGTGCAAAACGCGGCGGCCGCCAAGTCGAAGATTCCGATATTTCTTTGCCCCTCCAATGGATATTCCCAGGATGATCCAAAGGGTTACGGTCAAACCGATTATATGCCGATTTCCTATACCGATATCGATCCCACGACGGGGGCCCGGGACCTGAATTCTCCCAAGCGGTATCGCTCTCCCGGGTTGCTCGCGGTACACAACAACATTTCCCTGACCGCCGGAGCGGGCAATTACGATTCAGCCGGTAAATATGTTCCGGCGAACATCACCAAGCGGACGCCTCGAAACATCGCTGGTGTTACGGATGGTTTGAGCAACACCATGGCTCTGATTGAGGACGCGGGCAAAAATCACGAATCGTTGTCGCCGTTCATGCTCGCTAACTATTTCGACGACTGCGCGGCCTGCGTGGATCGTTCGCCGACCAACCGAAGGAACAACTACCGCTGGGCCGAACCCGATAACGGAAATGGCGTTTCTGGTCCTCACCAAAGTACAACCAGCACCCAGGCTAAAATCAATAACAATGCCTCGCCGATCGGCGGACCCACGACCTGTCCCTGGGCGAAAAATAACTGCGGCCCGAACGATGAACCCTTTAGCTTCCACACGGGTGGAGTAAACGCGGTGTTCGGAGATGGCCACGTTCAATTTATTCGAGACTCGATTTCGCCGCAGACGCTTCGAGCGCTTTGTACCCCAGATCAGGGGGAAATCGTTTCGCTCGATTAATCCGAAAATTCACTTGGACTTCCCGATGCTCTCAGGTCGGGAAGTCCAATTCCAGCTACAGGGAGATGACGATGTACTTGAAGAACTGCTTGATGTTTTGTTTTGCGGCAAGCTTGATGGGCTGTCAGAGCGGCGCGGTCGAAAGTCCCTTGGGAAAAAGAGTGGAACTCAAAGGTAAAGTGGCGCTGGCGTCCGCTTCCCTCAAGGGAGCTTTGATCTCCATTTTCCCCGTCGATCCGAACAGGGGAGATGAGCAGACGGCACAAATCGACGCGCAGAACCAGTTTGTTTTAGCGGCGTTTCCAGGAAAGTATCTCATTGCAATTGAACCCGGGAATACAAAGGGAAATACGGTGCCCATGAATTATCGAAAAGCCGAAACTTCGAAGCTGGAGGTGGAAGT
Organism: Telmatocola sphagniphila; assembly: GCF_018398935.1. Taxonomy (GTDB): domain Bacteria; phylum Planctomycetota; class Planctomycetia; order Gemmatales; family Gemmataceae; genus Telmatocola; species Telmatocola sphagniphila. The sequence continues at coordinate 6,334,407 of NZ_CP074694.1, forward strand.
TCCAGCAGTAGGTAAGAGCGACTTAATTATTGAATTGAAGAACTAAGTGGCTAGTCGAAGTACAATTGAATTTGTTAAAAAAAAATCATGTTTCTTTCATTCTCATGAGGTTTGCTCGAATCTTTGCGAGCACCTTGTGAGTGAAATCCGCCAATTTTTGGTCTTCATAGATTTTTAACACACGTCTGGCAATACGCCCACATAGAATCCCTACTCTGCCCTGTATCTTTTACATTTCCTTGGAGTGGATGATGTTGCAAAAGTTGTCAGTGCGACGAAATCGACGTGGGTTCACGTTGATCGAGTTGCTGGTCGTGATTGCGATCATTGCAATCTTGATTGGTTTGCTCTTGCCAGCCGTTCAAAAAGTTCGTGAAGCGGCCGCACGTATGAAGTGCAGCAACAATCTCAAGCAGTTGGGCTTGGCCGTTGCGAATTACGAAAGTGCTTACAGCTTGCTTCCTCCAGCCGGTGAAGGAACCGTGGGTAGCCCTGGCTCTTTCGGCACGGGTTTTTCTAATCTGCAAGGTTACACCGGTGCTCCGTTCACCAACGGCGTCAGCCCCGGCAGCGGTTACTACTTCCACTCTTTGTTCACTTACTTGCTGCCCTACATTGAACAAGGCAACATTTACAACCAGATTGATCCCTATTCGTATTACAACTCGCAATCGCCGACGTACGCCAATCACGCAACGGCTTTCCAGAACGTGGTTCCGATTTTCATCTGTCCTTCCTATCCGTTCGAAAATAAAGACTCGCTCGGATATGGCTATGTCAACTACGGTGCGACCGTTTACACCGACATCGTGATCACCGCTGGCCAGGGTGGTTCGTCTGCTGCGGTTGGAAATCGTGATAAGCTCTACGCTCGTCAGCGAGGCGCTCTCGATAATCAACCTGCCGCAATCACGGCTATCACCGACGGTACCTCCAGTACGATTCTGATTGCTGAAGATGCTGCTCGCCGTGAAAACTACATCACCAATCCCTCTTACATGGATCCGGCTGTCACCGCGGGTGTTGCAATCGACAACACCAGTTTCACCACTCGCCGATTCTGGCGCTGGGGAGAGCAGGATAACGGATTCGGCGTTTCGGGTGACCCGACGCAGAATACCAACCCCTCTTATGCGAACAGCTTCAAGATCATCAATAACAACAACCAGAGTCCCGCGACCGATGGTCCTTCCACCTGCAACTGGAAGCTGACCAACAACTGCGGGCCAAACGATGAAATCTTCGCGTTCCACACCGGTGGTGCAAACGTGGTCTTCGTCGATGGCCACGTCCAGTTCCTCAGAGACTCCACGGCACCCACCATTATTGCTTCTATCGTTTCCCGCTCCGGCGGCGAAATTCCGGGCGATTATTAATAGACTTGGGTGAGGGCTCTGCATGGGAGAGCCCCCACCAATTTTTTATAAAGAATGGTTTCTGATAATGAAAATCGTTGCGTTTACTATCCTGAGTTTTGCGACTGTTCTATTAGCGGGATGCGGTGGCGCACCTCCCGGGGCCGCAGTAGGAACTCCTTCACCGACGAAAGGTAAAGTTACCTTTGCGGATGGATCGGTCTTAAAAGGTGGCATTGTAGATTTCCATCCCGTTACTTTTGAAGACGGTGGAAAGCTCCGCTATCAAGGTAGTGGTCTGGTGAATGATAAGGGAGAGTACGTCGCTGGATTTAATGGCGATGGTAAAGGCTTAGTACCTGGCGAGTACATAGTGACGGTCAGCAAGAGAGATATCGAAATCCGGGGAAGCAACACCTCGCGAATCCCCAAAGCTTATCTGGAGAAGTCGACTTCTCCGTTGAAGGTTACTATTCAGAGTAGCGATAACACTTACGATATAGTTCTGAAATAGACACTATCGTCTGAATCAAAACTGAGCCGGCGATACTTCAATTTTCGGCGGCTCATTTCCAGAGCACTTCTCGCATCAACCAAATCCCTTCCCTTGACAGAGCCTCCTCCAAGATTTTCCGAATGTCAGCTTCAATAGCCTTTTGAAATGGCTATCCGGTGAAGGACGTTCAAATTTAATCCATTCCTCCTTAGACAATACCCAGTTTCGCTAGTCCCCGCAGAGCTAATTTCTGGCCTTTTTTAGCTACCTTATTTTCTTTCGCCCGTTTACGCAAATACCGCATTTACCGTTAAACTCAGAAAGCTACGAAGTTTTGAAAAATCAGGGAAATTCGGAGTTGGGTAGCTAAGGGTATTTAGTGAAAGACCCGAAAAGAGAAGTGATTTCGGAAAACTCGGCGAGAACGACAGGCACTTAAGAAGTCGCATCCGTGTCCGCGATTGATTTAGGGGTACTGGCTTGCTCGTCGCTGTGGCTCGGGCAGGCGAACGCGATTGGCGCGTTCCCGCCGACTAACGGTCCCGCGCCGCCGATCCCCTTTTGGAGGTTTGTCTAGTGAATGCAGTAGTGTTCATGTTGACGTCGGCATTCTGTGCTGCTGATGCTCCGCCGGCCCCTGCGCCGACGATGGCTGCACCCGCACCCGCGCCGGCCCCTGTTTCTGCTCCCGCGGTCATCTCGACCGGTTCCGCTTGCGGCGGTGGCTGCGGTACGGTTGCCGCATGCGATCCCTGCGGTAAGCCTTCCTTCCTGGACAAGATTAAAGCTCGTTTCAGCTCGATCTCGTTCGGACATAGCAGCTGCGGCTGTGAAAAGCCCGCTCCTGCTCCCACCTGCGGCTGCAGCAAGCCCACTCCTGTTGTGGCTCTGAAGCCTCTGCCGACTTTCCATTGCAAGCCTGCTCCGACGACAGCTTGCGGTTGCGAAGCTGCTCCTAAGGTCAGCATCTTCGACAAGATCAAAGGTCGACTGAGCTGCCACAAGGTTTCCAGCTGCGAAACGTGCGGTACTTCGGTTCCCGCTTCTCCCTGTGCCGGCGCTGTGACGACGATTCCTTCGTCCACGACTCCGGTTGCACCTGCTCCGGCTCCCGCTCCGACGGCTCCTGCCGCTCCGAAGGAAATGCCCAAGGACGCCCCCAAGGCACCGGCAGCTCCCAAGGTTGGCCTGAGCAACGTTGGTGGCCCAACGATTACCCCGGTTTCGGGCAGCAAGTCGGACAGCCCTTTCTAAGTTAAAATTAGAAGACGGATCTTCGATAACCCACGAGTAAGCTCGTGGGTTTTTTCGTTGGCGTCGACGACCGCCCTTTCATTGAGAAATTCCAGGTCGGGATAAGTGTCGCCCGTCTAAAATAAGAGTGCTGATAACTCGCCTTGAAGCTGGAGCCGCAAATGTATCGAGTCGCTCGAGAACTGGAATTTTGTTTTGGTCATCGCCTTCCTGAATACGATGGCAAGTGCCGGAATATCCACGGCCATAACGCTAAGGCCGTAATCACCCTGGAAGTCGAAGTGCTCGATAAGCTCGGCTTGGGAACCGATTTCGTGCAGATCAAAAGAATTGTCGGTACCTGGCTCGATCAGCATCTGGATCACAAACTGATTCTAAATGAGAGCGACCCCTATGTAGCCGAGTTCCAAAAAATGGGCATACCTCTGGTGCTTCTCCCAGTGAACCCAACGACGGAAAACATGGCGAAGTACATCTTCGACTATGCGAAGTTGCAGGGGCTACCCGTTGCGGAGGTCACGCTTTGGGAAACACCCTACTCCTACGCGACCTACCGACCGGGAAATTGATCCTTCACTTACGGCTTACTGTCTCTGCGGTTTGGGATCGAGATTCTTGGTGATATCTTCTTCGAGAACTCGCGAAGCCACTCCTTCAGCCGGCACGTCCAGCTTGCAAATCCACACCAGGGCATTCAGCACAATCTTACGGAAATCGTCGTTCTGCCAATTCTTGTGCACGTGGCCTCCCGTGAAGCCCACGCCTCGACCGCCGTCAGATCGCTCCACCGCCCACATCATATGTTCGGCTCGCCCCTTGGCTTCCTGAATGTGCTTATAAGGGCCGCGTGGATAAACGTAGGGACCGTTGCGAACGGCATCGCTCGGTACAGCTGTAAGCAGGGGGGTAATCGCCTTCCGATCGGGACGGAAGCGCATGTTGAAGTACCACTCGTCGTACGCCGTGAAGGGCTTCACACCGTTGCAAACCGGATGTTTCGGAAATTCCTTGAACTCAGGGGACCACATCGGGTTGCAGGAGTATTCGTGTTCGTAACAACCGCCGATCCATTCCCGCATCTCGTCGGCACCCTTGTCCTTGGGGACTTCGACGGCGAAATGGGCACACATCAGTCCGACCCCTTTTTTCGCGAGAGCATCAATGGTTTTGGCATGGTCTTTTTGAATGTAGGGGTGTCCGGCGCCGCCGTCGGAATATAAGAGGACGCCCGCCGCATCTTCGAAGACTTTTTCGTCCTTCGGATAGCCGTTGAGGCAAATCTCCAGCTTCAATCCTGGAAAATCCAGCAGACACTTCTTTAGAAGCAGCACCCCGGCGTTGAATTCATGAGCACCAGGTCCATGGCTGACAGTACCAGCAATCATAACGAGTTTCTTTTTGGTCTCGGTAAAGGAGGCAGCCGTAGCCCAGGGAGCTACGGAAAGTGCCGTGGCAGAGGCTAGAAAATTTCGGCGGGAGAGGTTCATATTGGAAACTCCAATTCAAAAGGTAAATTTTGGAAATTGTATCAAAGCAGGATTTGAGACCAAACGGCGGTCGAGTCTCGGTTCGGACAAACATTCTTAAAGCCGAATCAGCTGTCACCCTCCCCATCGGTGTTCTCTTCCGACGTCGCAGTAGATTCGAGCGGGACTTGAGTCTTCATGATCTCGCGCAAAAGCACAGTCGCGTAGGAGCCGCTGGGTAAGCTGAATTTGAGAACGAGCCCCTCCGAATCGATCGACGATTCCAATTCCTCCATTCCAATCACATTGGCTCGTCGTGTGCCTTCCAGGAGATTGCCGAATCCTTCAAAGGATTGGATGGTCAACCCCGATTCCATAAGTACTTTTTCTTCTCTCAAGGCGGCTTCCGCTTTTGCAGCGAAGGTTTTCTTCCCGTAAATCGGGCCGGCGTGCACCGTTTCACGCCGGTCGAATCGCTCCTGTTCCACAGCGACCTCCTCGGCTACAAAAAGACCGCCACTGATCTTCTGCATGACATCACCCGGAAGAACTTTGCTAAAGAGTTGATCTCGGATGCGATTTTCCAGAACGGCATTGAAGAGTGCTGATTGTACAGCGGACAAGCTGAGCTTTCGCAGGAAAGGAGGCAGACGCAACTTTTCTCCCTGCAGTTGCTTCAGGCCCATTTCCAGGGTCTGATTGTCCCGGCCAAAGCGCTGTTCTCCATAGTAATTTGGAAGGCCCTGCGCTTTAAGTCGGGCCAGGATCGCTTCCAGATGCGGCGCCTGTTCGATGTTGACGCCGCGCACTCGGATTATGAACTTGTTCCCTCTCTGATGGCCGGTTTTTAATTTGTTGTTGTGACGGGTGGCGTGAAGCACTTGAATGTCTTCCCCGTTTATTTTAGAAACTCGGTCTTCAAACTTGGCCGGTATAGAAATGTACTGGCGGGTGATAGCGTGTCGATCCTTCAGGCCGGCGCAGCCAATGTCGCGACGCGGGATATCCAATCGCAGCGCCACCTGTTTGAGGAGCCAATCCGCACTGACGTTTCTTTTTTCGATCCAGAGAAAGAGATGTTCTCCTTCGCCCGAGGGGAGATAAGAGGGAATTTCTTCCACCTGGAAGTCGTCGAGTTGTTCGCGAATTCGGCCTCCGACGCCGGGAAGATCGGCGGTCAGCATCAGGGGATCGACGTATTGGCTTATTGTCATGGGGTCCTAACGATTACCTGTGGAAGAACTACGATAAAGATATGAAGTTCCAACCTGTTGCATTTCTGGAAGAGACCCGGCGAGCCCGAGTCGCTCTCTCGGAGTTTTCCGGGCCGAGTCTACTGCCGATTCGAAAACTCCGCGCTCTGCTCGTCGAGAAGAAAGCGGAGATCTGTGAATCGGTTCGACAGGATATCGGTCGCGCACCTGCCGAAGTCCTGGCGAGTGATCTACTGCCTTTCGCCGATGCCTGCCGATTTCTGGAACGAAGGGCGCGGGCGATCCTCCGGCCACGAGCGGTTCCAAGCAGTGAGATGCCCGTCTGGGCGATCGGCGCGCGGGATGTCATTTATCGAAAACCCTGGGGGGTGGTCGGAATTATCGGCACTTGGAATTATCCCATTTTGCTCAATGGTGTGCAAATACTTCAGGCAATGCGTGCGGGTAATGCCGTGCTTTGGAAGCCATCGGAATTGACTCCTAAGTTTTCCAATGTTCTCAAGGAGCTTTTTGACGCAGCCGGTTTTCCCAGAGAGCTCTTTCAGATTCTTCCTGCCACGAGAGAGGCCGGGCCGCAGTTGTTGGAGGCCGATATCGATCATCTCGTGTTCACGGGCTCCGATACCGTTGGCAGAAAAATTGCTTTGAGCTGCGCGGGAAGATTGTTGCCATCGACGCTGGAACTTTCCGGTTGCGATGCCATGATTATTCTTCCGGATGCCGACCTGGAAATGGCGGCCCGGGCGGCATGGTATGGCATCACGCTGAATCAGGGGCAAACTTGCGTGGCCCTACGGCGGATATTCCTCCTTCAAAACCAGCTGTCCGAGTTTAGCGATCTGTTGAAGAAAACCGCTACGGATCGAAAAGTCCGACCTCTGGTAACATCCGGCCAGCTGAAGCAGGCTCGCGCGATCATGGAAGAGGCCGTGGCTAACGGCGCTAAAGAATTGTTTGCGGATGCACCGGCCAACTCCGAAGACCTACCCGGAATGCCGGCCACGTTTCTTACCGATGTGCGGCCTTCGATGCGACTCTGTCAGGAAGCGATTTTCGCTCCTCTTGCGGGAATTCTGACCTATACCGACTTGTCCGATTTGCGAAGCCAACTGAACAACTGCCCGTTTGCGCTCGGCTCTTCAATTTTCAGTCGCGATGTTACAGCCGCAAATCAACTGGCATTGCAACTGGCCCCCGGATTGGTTGTTATAAACGACGCGATTAATCCTACTGCTCATCCGGCGAGTCCCTTCGGCGGCCGGAATTCGAGTGGATGGGGCACCACTCAGGGGGCGGAAGGACTGCTGGCAATGACCGTGCCTCAAGTCGTCAGTATTCGCAAAGGAAAATTCCGACCGCATTACGACGCGGCGAATGGCGGAGTGAATGCCGGTACAGAACGCATGCTCCATGGTATCCTGAATTGGAAGCATGCCCCCAGCTTCGGCCTTAGAATCCGTGGAATCTGGAATATGATCCGCGGAATGATGCAATCGACCAAGAAGGATCATACATGATAATATTCGATGCACACCTCGATCTGGCGTGGAACGCGATTGATTGGAATCGCGATCTGCTAAAGCCCGTGGCCGAGATTCGCCAAGCGGAATTGGCCGCGGAAAAGATCGATTTTCTGGCACGCGGGGTGAATACGGTCTCTTTTCCGGAACTCCGCCGAGGCAAAGTCGGAATCTTTATTGCAACTCTGCTGGCCCGACTCTTCCGATCGAATTCTCTCCCTCCCTTGTCGCGCTATTCTTCCATGCAGGCCGCTTATGCCTCGGCACACGGGCAGATGGCTTATTACAAAGCCCTGGTTGCCGAGGGGGTTCTCGTCTGGATCACCGATGCAGCCGCATTGAAGAAACACGTTCAAAACTGGCTCGAGTTCGATGCGGGTAAGACACAGAAAGAGCCTCCACTCGGGTTCATACTCAGTATGGAGGGGGCCGATCCCATTCTGCATCCCTATCAGGTCGAAGAATGGTACGGCACCGGCTTGCGGATTGTGGGACCTGCGCACTATGGAGTGAGCCCCTACGCCCATGGAACGAGCACAATCGGTGGGCTCTTTGATTGGGGTAAGCCGCTACTTCAAGAGATGGATCGGCTAGGCATGATTCTGGACGTGACCCATCTCTCCGATCAATGCTTCGCAGAAGCCTTGGAAATCTACAAAGGACCGGTGCTGGCCAGCCATCACAACTGCCGGGCACTCGTCGACGATCAGCGCCAACTGAGCGATGAACAGATCAACCGACTCATCGAGCGTGGGGCGGTGATTGGTGCGGCCTTCGACGCCTGGATGCTCTCGCCCAAATGGGTGCGCGGGAAAAATACTCCGCAGGAGCGCAATGTGACAATTGCGACAGTGGTCGATCATATCGATCACGTCTGCCAATTGGCCGGCAATGTGAATCATTCCGCCCTGGGCACCGATCTGGATGGGGGGTTTGGCAAGGAGCAATCGCCCCACGATCTGGATACGATCGTCGATTTGCAGCGAATTCCCGACCTCCTGAAATCGCGAGGCTACTCCCCGCTGGATATTGAGAAGATCATGTGGAGGAACTGGTTCGATTTCTTTGTCAAGAATCTGAAATAATGAGTATGAAATCGAAGAGCGAATTATGAAGCCTTCTGCACAACTATTGGAGAGCGTCTCACTTCGAGCTACATGCGAGGAGGATCTGCCCAAATTATTTGAGCTTCATCGGGAACCGCAGGGTTGCTGGATGGCGGCTTTCATCAATCGGGACCCGGAAGATCGCAAGGCCTTTCAGGAACACTGGATGAAGGTTCTTGCTGATCCGCTGATCTATGCTCGAACGATTCTGGTCGATTCCGAAGTTGCCGGGAATATCGGCAGTTTTCTCTGGGATAACCAACGACAGGTCGGTTACTGGCTCGGGCAGCGATATTGGGGTCGAGGCATAGCCAGTCGGGCCTTGAAACTCTTCCTGGAGGAATTTTCAATTCGTCCGCTCCATGCCAGTGCGGCTTTCGATAACCTCGCTTCTCTGCGGGTTCTTCAGAAAGTGGGCTTTCAAATCACCGGCCAGGAGAAATCGTTTGCCCGGGCTCGTAATCAGGAAATCGATGAAATTATGCTTATGTTGAAATCCTGATTTAGAGATTGGCTCGATTTGATTTTGATGCTGGCGAGTACAAGCGTACTTCTCCTATAATTCCTAACAATATCACGCCTCATTGAAATCGAATTTTCAGGACACCTCAATTTAGAGCCGCGCTTCAGGAGCTGGATTTATGCTGCGATTGCTACCCGTTATCTTTCTGCTGTTTGTTCCCCTGGCTCCCATTTACTCCCAGGATGCCTCGCCAGCCCGGCTGACACTCAATCGCATCTATGAATCCAGCGACTTTCGCGGCGAATCGGTGAATTTCAATAAATGGCTCGAAGGAAGTTCTTATCTGATTTGGGAATCCGCTGTTTCACCCAAGAAAGGAAACAATCTGGTTCGCGTGGATGCGGCCGGGAAAAAAGAGATTCTGATTGAGGGGGAATCCCTAATTCCACCCGGATCGAAAGAACCACTCGCGATACACGGCTATGAACTCTCGAAAGATCACGATCTGATGCTGATATTCACCAATAGCGCGAAAGTCTGGCGTCAGAATACTCGAGGCGATTACTGGATTTATCGTAAGTCGACGGGAAAACTGACTAAACTTGGCGGAGATGCCAAACCTTCAACTCTCATGTTCGCGAAACTTTCGCCAGATGCCACAAAAGTCGCTTACGTGCGCGAGAATAATCTCTATGTAGAACCCACCGCGGGCGGCAGTCCCTTGCAATTGACCTCAGATGGAACCGACGAAGTCATCAACGGCACCTTTGACTGGGTGTACGAGGAGGAATTCTACTGTCGGGATGGCTTTCGCTGGAATCCGGATAGCAAGAGTATCGCATACTGGCAGCTGGATACCCGCGGGGTGAAGAAATTCACCATGATCGACAATACTTCCGAGACCTATCCGAAATTGATCACATTCGCATACCCGAAAACGGGCGAACGCAATTCGGCCTGCAAAGTAGGAGTGGTCTCTGCGGAAGGAGGAGCAACCAAATGGATCGACGTTCCCGGCGACACTAAAACAGATTACTACATTCCTCGAATGGATTGGGCGTCGAGCGAAAAAGAACTGCTGATACAGCGAATTAATCGTAAACAGAAAGCCATCGATGTCATGCTGGCGGATGTGGCCGCTGGTACGATCAAGACCTTGTATACCGACCGCGATGAAGCCTGGGTCGATGTCCACGACGATGCTTCGGAGTGGATCGATGGCGGCAAGGAGTATACCTGGATCAGTGAACAGGATGGCTGGCGACACCTCTATGCCATTTCGCGGGACGGCAGCTCTTTCCGCAAAATTACCAAGGGAGATTTCGACGTCATCAAAGTGTTGAAGGTGGATGAAAAAACTAAATCGGTATACTTCATCGCTTCTCCCGACAATCCCACGCAAAAATATCTTTATCGTTGTACTTTGGACGGAACCGGTACGGCGGAACGAGTGACACCGGCCGAGCAACCCGGCACGCACGACTACAATATCTCGCCTGATGCCAAGATTGCTTTTCACACCTACTCCACGTTCAGCTCCCCACCCCGAGTGGAAATGGTTTCCCTGCCGGATCATAAGGTGCTTCAAACTCTGGCCAGCAACGACAAACTGCGAGAAGCCGTGAGTAAGCTGGCTCAATCACCCGTGGAATTCTTTCGGGCGGATGCGGGGAATGGGGTGAAGCTCGATGGCTGGCTGATGAAGCCGCCGGGCTACGACCCGACCAAGAAGTACCCGCTGCTATTTCACGTTTACGGCGAGCCGGCCGGTCAACTGGTGAACGATACCTGGGGCGGCAGCGAATATCTCTGGTATCTGATGTTGAATCAGCAGGGCTACATGGTCGCCTGCGTCGATAATCGCGGAACGCCATGTCCTCGCGGCCGAGATTGGCGCCGATCAGTCTATCGCAAGATTGGCGTGGTTGCCTCCGAAGATCAGGCGGCGGCCGCTCGAGAATTGTTAAAACGGCCTTACATCGATCCCGAACGTGTCGGGATTTGGGGTTGGAGCGGCGGCGGATCCATGACTCTGAATATGATGTTTCGTCATCCCGAGATCTATAAGGTCGGCATGTCAGTAGCTCCGGTGCCCGACATGCGACTTTATGACACGATCTACCAGGAACGATATATGGGGCTTCCTCAAGATAATCCGGAAGATTATAAGAAGGGGTCTCCCATCACTCATGCGGCCGGGTTAAAAGGAAAATTGCTGATCGTGCACGGCACCGGCGATGACAACGTGCATTATCAGGGGACGGAAAAACTCATCAATGAACTGGTGAGTTTGAAAAAGCCTTTTTCCATGATGGCTTATCCGAATCGAACTCACTCGATCAGCGAAGGCAAGGGAACGTCCTATCACCTCCGTCAGATGCTGACCCAGTACCTTTACGACAATCTTCCGGCAGGTCCGAAATAAATTTCTTTCGCAGAAAAAGCTCCGTGGAGATCGACTGCTGATTTCCACGGAGCTTTTTTATCGATGCTCATTTACTGCTTGGGCGGCCCTTTCTTGCCCCGCGTGCTCGGGTCTACTTCTCCCCAGTAGCCACCGATGATGTGCGGGAATTTACCCGGTGTCACATGATAATGGGGTCCGCGGAGAGGATCCGAATGAAGGTTGAATTCATTGAGCGGATGCTCTTTAGAATCCTTTGCGAGTACCCCTTTCGATTCATACGGCCCATAAACCGGATAGCCATCGAAGGCGAATCCGATCAAGGTGGAATGCTCTGCCCCATCATCGGCCCAGGGAGTATTCACGCAAGAAGGATATTTGTGGTAGTGATATTCGAAAGAAGGGCTGGGATGGCCGCAGCAGCGGTCGAGTCGCCAGACCGCATCGACCTCGGCGGACTCGTCGAAAGGATTGAAAAATACCACCCCGTTCACAGCTACACCGATCGGACCCATAGGTAACGCTCTGGTATTCTTCATAGTCATGGCCACGTGCTTCGGATTCTCTTTAGGTTGCAATGGAATCCGCCAGACGTCGCGCTGTTCCTGAATGTAATTCGGATTGCCATCGAGATATCGGGTACGGTCAGGGAACACGGCGGTGGGGTGGTTCGGTAAATTTTTTGAGCGGAGCACGATAAACTTTTCGGTGAAAAGGATAACCAGGGAGTCGGAAACGAACTGATCCTTTTCGACCAGCTTGCCGAAGTAGTCCAGATAGCCGCGCCGTAGCCAGGAAGTCGTATTGTTCACAAAGGGTGTTTCAAGTTTGTCAGCCAGATAGTAGAGTTGATCGACGTTCGTAGAATCGAACTGTTTGGGAATTTCCTTGCCGCCGTTGCGTGGATCATAATACCAACGGCCTCCGAGAGAGACTAAGGACTTCAGAGCGGGAGGATTCGAGTTGCTTGCCCGAGTCGGGCGCGTGTAATTCGTGGGATCGGGTATCGGCAACACTTCCAGCTCAGAAATCCAGAATTCGGAGTTCGTAGACTTGCCCGCGCCTTTGTTGAAGCCGACGCTGATTTTCAGAGTATCCACTTCTGGAAAGGGTGTTCGAAAATCAATGGAGTAATTCCTCCAGGTGGCCGCTCCCAGGCTCTTATTGGTGCCCGGGTCTTTGAAGGATTTCCGCTCCAACTCCAATTGGGCATAAATGGACTTTTTGATGTAATCGAGAGCGTTTTTTCCGTCTTCCTTGAAGTATTCCGCCTTGATGTAAAGCTCTTCATCCTCCACGGCAAAGTTGTCCTGAGCCAGTCCGCGTACCAAAATGCGGTACCATCGTCCTTTCTCGTTGTTCAACCCTTTCACCGTGAAGGATAAGTTTCCCGCCTTCTCCCCATCTTTATTGAGATCTTGCCCGGATAGGAAGCGAATACCGGTGCCGGAAACTTCCTTGTTGTAGTTCCCCAGAACCCCCTCGATCGCGTCTCCGGTCAGCTGAATCGGGGATTTGCCACCGACGACTTGCAGGGGGCCTTTCACCAGAATTGGGGTCGGAAGCAGCGGCGGGGCGGTGATTTCGAAGTTCGAGGGAACATTCGGTCGGTTGCCTCCTTTTCCACCCGGACCTCCTTTTTTGGCCTGACCCCCTCCGGGGCCCATCGGCCGAAAATTTTCCACCATTTTTTTCTGGTCCGGGGTCAAAAGTTTTTCGAGTTCAACTTTCAGGTCGGCTTTCATTTGCTCCAAGGCTTTTTCCTGCTCGGGAGTCAGATTTAATTCTTCCAGGAGAGGCGGAGGGAGAACCGTTCCGAGCTCAAATCGTGGCGGACCTTTGCCCCCTTTATCTCCTCCGGGGGGTTGCGAAAAGAGCGGAGAAGTGATGAGAATCGCACCAAATCCCAAAGCAATCAGCCCGAAAATGATCCGCCGCATAGCTAGTCCCTCCCCCGAAAAGTCCTTATAGGTAGATTGGTAACGCGGGAACCTTAAGCTGGTATGAAGCCCGTAAGGAATGGGCGATTTGTGAAACGAAATTGGCTATTCCACCAGGAGCACTGGTTTTCCGAGCACATCCATTTTCGGGGTGACTCCCAAGCCCGGTTTTTTCGAAGCGGCCATTCGGCCTTGCACCCGTTGGGGGGCGCCGTCCGCCGTGGAGACAGTGACGTAGCTGTTAAAGTCAGTACTGGTGAACAGAAACTCGGTAGGCGTGCTGTGCGCCAGGTGAGCGATGGCCGCAGTGGCAATGTCACCGCCCCAGCTATCCTCCAGGGTCATGGCGATGCCCATGCTGACGCAGAGATCGCGTGCCTGGCGAATCTTGGTGAGACCGCCCAGCTTACTGATCTTCAAATTCACAACATCCATGGCCAAATCGGCTTTGGCCCGCAGTAGTACATCCAAGCCGTCGATATTTTCGTCCAGGACGAAGGGATGATCCGTGTTACGGCGAACGCTCAGACACTCTTCGTAAGTCAGGCAGGGCTGCTCGATATAGACATCGATATCGCGAACCCCGCGCACAACCCGAACTGCTTCGTGCTGGGTCCAACCAGTGTTGGCATCGGCCACCAGTCTATCGCCCGGCTGAAGTTTCGCGGCCACCGCATGAATACGCTGAATATCGACATCGGGATCGCCGCCGACTTTCAATTGGAAACGGCGATAGCCTTCCGCCCGATAGGCGGCGACTCGACTGGCCATTTCTTCCGGGGATTCCTGCGAAATCGCCCGGTAGAGATGGAAATCTTCCCCATAACGGCCACCGAGCAACTCGCAAACCGGCAACCCGGCGGCTTGACCCAGAATATCCCAGCAAGCGATATCGATGCCGCTTTTCACATAGGGATGCCCCTTCAAAGCGGCATCCATCAGGCGATTCAGCTTTCCCAGTTGCCGGGGATCTTGTCCGATCAGATGTGGCCCCAGCTCTTTCAATCCCGCCCGGACACCGTCGGCGTAAGCTGGCAAATAGAATGGGCCGAGAGGGCAGACTTCGCCGTACCCGATGAGGCCAGAATCGGTTTCCACCCGCACGATAGTACTATCGAAAACGGTGACCGATTTGCCGCCCGACCACTTGTAGGTGGTCTCGTATAGCGGCAATTCCACGCGGTAGGCCAGTATTCGAGTTATCTTCATCGCGATTGCACTCCAGTTTATCTCGATTTCTTCTCGGGCGCCCAGATCTTTGACATCAGTTCGTAGATCTCCGGTTCAGAATCCTTTAGTTCCGCGCGCACGAATGGGAAAAAGTCATTCACGCCGAAGTAAGCCTCGGTCATTTCGGCAAAGAACTCTTTGTGATCGGTGAGGGCATAGTGCTTCACTCTTTCGCCGTTGAAAAGCAGAGTTTTATCCCCATGCCCGCTCTTTTTATATTTTTCGTACACTTCGCGAATACGCGGTTCCTCGAATCCCAGCACCTGATCATGGTAGGCATGTGCCAGTTCATGCAGTATCACCCAGGGCTGCTCGTTGACATTGCGTTTCACGGGAAGATCGGCCGCACGGGGGATGTGTACGCATTTTTCCAGATCGGAGCTGTAGCCATTGGCCTTCAGCCAGCTGGCACTGGGATGATACTGCATCGAGCCAAGTTTTCCGTGTGTCAAATCGAGTACGATTTTCACATTCTGCAGTTTTTTGACTTTGTCTTCCGGCACGACGATCTTGATATCCACGAGCTTCGCTTCCAGAAAGCGCAGACATTTCGCACCCAGTTCCTGATCCGGACCCGAGAGCAGTCGATTGTCGACACGGATTGTCCAGCCTTCGATTTTGCGTTCGGTTCGCGAAGTCGGTTTGCTCGGCTCGGCCGATTTCTCCTGTAGGTTTTCATGCGCGCTTATCTGGGTAGTGGTGTTAAGCAGCAGAACGAGGTAGGAGATATATCTCAGCATGTAAAATGTCTCCGTTCTCAAAGAAACGTCTCTCACAAGAGAACATGTCGAAATCAAAGGAAGGAATTCTTTATTTAGCGAATTGCATCAAAGGGGCTCTACTTTTCAGCGGGATCTTTCATGGCTTCTTTGGAAAATTTTTCGGTGGTATCCAATCCGGAGATATAGGTTCGGCTACTTTGAGTGGAGACGGATCCGAGTATCGAATTTGTTCTTTCTTCAACAGCGCCATCAACTCGGCCACTCGCATCTGCTGCTCGGGTAGCTCGGCCAGATTGTTTATCTCTTCGGGATCCGAAGTAAGATCGAATAGCTGCGTCTTGTCGATTTGCGGGTAGCGGATTAGTTTCCAACGTGAATCCCGCACGGCCCGCTGCACGTTCATATAAGCGAACATCATTTCTTTGCGGGCGGGTTTACTCGTATCCTTGAGCACCGCACCGAACTCAATTCCTTCGCTGCTACTGGGGGCGGGTACTCCGCAAAGTTTTCCCAGCGTGGGGAAAACATCAAAGAGGTAGCACATCGCCTGGGAGCTTTGGCCTGCCGCGATGCCCGGGCCGGAAATAATTAGCGGAACTCTTAAGGCATGTTCATAAAGGCTTTGCTTGCCGAGCAGGCCGTGACTGCCGAGGCTCACGCCGGAGTCTGCCGAGAAAACAATTATGGTATTTTTTTCATGTTCAGAAGCGGCCAGGGCATCGAGGATCCGGCCGACCTGGGAATCAAGATAAGAAATATAGCGGTAATAGTCCGCTTTCATTTGCCGGATTGCTTCCGGTGTGCGCGGCCAGGGGAGTAATCGTTCATCGCGGATCGCCATCTCCCCGTTATTGAAGGGATGTTGAGGTAGATAATTGCCGGGCAACGAGAGTTTGTTCGGCTGGTAATGAATGGGAAAATTTTCCGGTACGATATGCGGATCGTGTGGAGCATCGAAGGCCACATAACAAAGAAACGGGTTTTCCTTTTGAGTTCGTATGAACGTAATGGCTTCCTCCGCGAAGCTATCGCAGGCATGTTTGGGTAAGATCTCCGCTTTGGTCATGCGGCCATCGACTAAATTACTTAACGGCGCCCTCATCGGGTTGGTCATACCTCCCACGAATACCGATCTGGCATTTTGAAAGCAGAGCGGAATAGATTCAGGGGTGTTATGCCATTTGCCAGTAAGAAAAGTTGTATAGCCCGCTTTTGCAAACGCGCTCGGCCAGCTGGGATCTCGCCGTAATTTCTCATCGATTCGAAATAAAGACTTCCCCGAAAGCAGCATCGCCCGGGAGGGAACGCAGGTCGCTCCATTCCGGGCACCCTGCATATAGGCCCGCTGGAAAGCAACGCCGGAGCGAACCAGCCGGTCCAAGTTAGGAGTTTGGATTTCCGTGTTTCCCAGGGCGGAGATTGTATCCGCCCGCATGTCGTCGGCGAAAAGAAACAGGACATTGGGCCGTGTTGAACTCTCCTGCGCTCTCAGAATGTTTGAATCCGAAGCGAGAAATAGCAGTGTGACCAGCAAAATCGAACGCATCAAGTCAGCCTTTTAAAAGAAATTCTGAGCTGCAAGTCATTTCTTAGGAGATCGGGGTGCGTCCTTACGAGCCAGTGTGGCATATTCATCGAATTGCTTCTTCCAAATTTCCGCCAGCTCGGCCACTTTTTGCGGTTGGGCGGTGGCCAGGTTGTGCGCCTCTGCCCGATCGACGCTGAGATCGTAAAGTTCCCAATCGCTCTTTTCTCCCGCCGCGACGATTTTCCAATCCCCCACTCGCAAAGCCCGATTGCCTTCGTGCATCCACCACAATGAGTCATGGGAAACGGTTCCTTCTTTGGCGAACACCGGCACCAGACTTTTACCCGGCGCAGGCGGCACGGCTTGGCCTTCGATTACTTCCGGGCGTTTACCCCCCGCGACCTCCAGAAGTGTCGGCAAAATATCCACCAGATGGCCAGGCGTCTGCCGAAGTTCACCGTGCGCCGAGATTCCCCGGGGCCAGTGTACGATCAGAGGTGTGGAGATCCCCCCTTCGTGAACCCAGGTTTTATGCCGCCGAAAGGGAGTGTTCGCCAGGCTCGACCAACCGGGCCCCAGGCTCAAAAAAGTTTTAGCGCTTCCCATCGGAGCTTGAGGGTCGTGGCCATCGCCGCGAACCATCATCTCCGCGCTGGCGCCGTTATCCGAGAGGAATAAAATCAAAGTGTTTTCCAGCTGATCCATCGATTTTATTTGTGCAATAACGCGGCCGATTTCTTGGTCCAAGCGGTTGACCATGGCGGCATGAATTGCCATTTTGTTGGCTTGAAATTCTTTCTGTTCGACTGTCAGTTTATCCCATTCAACGGGGAGATTGACTTCGTTGGGCCCCAACTTTTTCAGATCCGCCGGGTAGGGGTAGGGCGGTCCAAGATCACGCTCAACGTTCGAGAGATCCGTGTTGCTGATTTTCAAATCGGTCAAGCGCTGCCAGCGTTCGCGTCTCAACTGATCCCAACCCGGCAGATATTTGCCCTTATAACGAGCGATATCTTCCGGCAAAGCCTGCAGCGGAAAATGTGGCGATGTAAAAGCCAGGTATTCGAAGAACGGTTGTCCGACATAGTCTTTGGAGTGGTTCTTCAAACACTTAATCGCATGATCGGCAATAGCGGTCGTGGCGTAGTAAGGTGTGTTGTTTGCAACGGCAGGCAATGGCTTGTCGTCCTCAGTATGCAATCGCGGCCCGAAGTAACGATCATGATCGTTCAGACTGTAGGAGTGTTCGAAACCATTTTTCAAAGGCGATCCGTCGATGTGCCATTTGCCCGAATGATAGTTATGGTAGCCGCGTTGTTTTAGATAGATGGGGAGTAGTTGCGCCCAGTTCGGTCGCACGCCTTGAACACCGCTTTTCACTCCGGGTACAGTATCGCGGCGAATCGATTGGGCATAATACCCTGTGAGAAGTGCGGCCCGCGACGGCCAGCAGCGGGCCGTGTTGTAGAACTGGGTAAAGCGCAAACCGTTCTTGGCGAGTTGATCGAGGTTAGGCGTCGAAATTTCACCACCGAAACAACCGGGATCGGAAAATCCCATATCATCTGCGACAATCAGAAGGATATTAGGTCGGGAGAGATTGGGAGGTTCCGCCTGAATTGGAGCGATCCCGAATAAAAACAGCAGCGGAAGTGCGTAACGCATGGATTCCCAATTTAGGAATTTCAATCGAGCGAACCTGGAAACGAGTATCCCTCAAAGCTGGCAAAAAATCCAGCGAAAGCGTCCTGTACGTACAATGACTTAGGAATTTTTTGGAACTTCCCCAAGATCTTAAGCCTCCCTTAAGGCGACAGACATACGATTAGCCATGTAGATATATCCCCGTCCTAATGTCTCTCTCTGGGAAATATCGCGATGCGAAGCTTTCAACAAGTGGTTTTTAACGAACCTCCACCCCGTCGAAAGAAGCCCTGGCTCAAAATCGGGCTGGTTCTCTGTCTAATCATAGGGGTGCTTTCCAGCGCCTTGCTTCTCGCACAAGTTCCGAAAAAAAATCAGGCTGCACCCAAGATCATTCAAAAGGGTGATCTTAAAGTCACGAGCCCGGACTTCGAAGCCAATGGCAAGTATCCAATTGAATTTACAGGTGATGGTGAAGGAATCTCGCCGCCTTTGAAATGGAGCGGCGCACCCAAGGAAACCAAATGCTACGCGCTTCAACTCTGGCACGTACCCGGCCCTGGGGATGTAAAATCGTACTGGGTGCTCTACAACATTCCCGCCAGCGTCACGAGCCTGGAGAAGAACTCGAAAGGCGTGGGGCAGCTGGGCTATAACGACAAAAATCGCAAAGAATACGACCCCATGAAGTCTAAAGGGCCTGGGCCCAAGGAATATCACATCACCGTTTACGCGCTGTCTGAAGAACCCAAATTTAAATCAGAAAAAGTGACTCGCACGGAACTGCTGAACGCCATCAAAGATATTACGCTCGCGGAAAGCACTTTGAGTTACACCTACGAACGGAAGAATCAATAAGCCGAGAGCGGACTTTTGACCGAAAGTTCCTGTCGCTGGACTCCGCGATCTTCGATATTGCAGTAGCATTTCATTTCGAAGCGTGATAAAATCTTAGGACTGATTTGAATTAACCCGCCGATAATTTCTCGTTTCCTCAATCGTTAATTTTCCCCGCTGGATGACAAACGGATTTGCTGCTTCCGTTTCCAAGTTGCTGGAGGTCGAAATATGCTCTCACTGAACGGTTACGCGAACCGGCTTTGCGACGGCTTGACACGTCGCGAAATCCTAAAGGTCGGTGCCCTGGGCATGGGTGGCCTTTCTCTCCCCAATCTCCTGCGAGCGGAACAGGCTAGAGGGATCCTCAAGTCGCAAAAGGCCGTGATCATGATTTACATGGTCGGAGCGCCGCCGCACCAGGACATGTACGATCTGAAGATGGAAGCTCCGGTCGACATTCGCGGAGAATTTAAGCCAATCAACAGCAAAGTACCCGGCATACAAATTTGCGAATACCTTCCTAAAATCGCTTCGATCATGGATAAGTGCGTACCGATACGATCGGTCTACGGCTCGCCGGATGGCGATCACGATTCGTTTATTTGTTATACGGGTCGCTCGAAGAGGGATCTGGTGCCCGGTACATGGCCCTCTATTGGATCGACAATTTCCAAGCTCCTGGGACCTGCGAACGGATCGATTCCTCCCTTTGTCGGACTAGCGCCCAACGCGGGTCATCCACCTTACGGTTCCCCGGGACATCCTGGCTATCTGGGTGTCACTCATTCCGCTTTTCGGCCTTCCGGTTCCGTCCGAGAGGATATGAAACTGAATGGGCTGAACTCCAGCATGCTGGCCGATCGTAAACAGCTTCTGGCCAATTTCGATGGTATGCGTCGCGATCTGGATAATACGCAGACGATGAACGGCCTCGATGCCTTTGGCCGTCAGGCCATGGAGATTTTATCTTCCGCCAAACTCGCGGAGGCACTGGATATCTCTAAGGAACCCCAAGCCATTCGCGACCGTTACGGTAAAGGGGACTCCAAAAATTACGGGGATGGGGCTCCTCGCAATCCGGATCATTTTCTGATGGCACGCCGATTGGTCGAGGCCGGGGCGCGTGTGGTCACACTGAATTTCGGCCGTTGGGATTTTCATTCGAAGAATTTCAGCGAGTGCAAGGACACCCACTTCCCGATTTTCGACCGCTGCATGCACGCCCTGATTACCGATTTGCATGAACGAGGAATGGATAAAGACGTGGCCGTGGTCGCTTGGGGAGAATTTGGTCGGACGCCGAAGATCAATGCGGATGGCGGGCGCGATCATTGGCCGGATGTTGGTGGTGCCTTGATTGCCGGGGGTGGCTTCAAAACGGGCCAGGTAATAGGTTCGACAACCAAAGATGGCGGTCGGATCGCCAGCCGACCGGTGCACTTCGGCGAAGTGCACGCGACTTTGTACCATCACTTTGGAATCGATCCGCTGGCGGTCACGCTGCCGGATTACACCGGTCGGCCGCACACTTTGGTCGATAACTGGCGGGCGATGCCAGAACTGGTTTAACCGGTTTTTGCCCTTTATTTTTTCGGTAAAAGGGCGGCGTAAATCATGGTTACGAGCAGGTCGCCGGATACCGGGCCTCTGCCATATTTGATATCCAGGCGGGCTGTCGGCTTGGCTTCGACGATCTGCGGGAGAGTTTTCCCGGCTTCCATGAGTGGTTTGATCGCATCCCGAAGGGCTTTCAGCATATCCAGAAATTCCTTGAGTTCCGGAACACCGCATACTGCACCGTGGCCCGGGATGATTTTGGTATCTTTGTCGACCATCTTGAGAGCCTTTTCGGACGCTTGGATCATCCCTTCCAGCGTTCCGCCAGTCGATGTGTCGATGAATGGATAAGTCCCATTAAAGAACAGATCGCCCATGTGCAGTAGATTGGCTTTGCGGAAGTGAATCAGGATGTCCGTATCAGTATGGCCGTTGGGCAGATATTCGAGAGCCAATTCCTCCGGGCCATGATAAATGGTCATCGTGTCTTTGAACGTTAGCACGGGCCAGGCAGCTTCCGGTGAAGCCGGTATTTTCATTTTAAAAAGTTCGATATTTTGATCCGCGGCCAATCGCTTGCGAGTATTTTCGTGAGCGACGATAGTGATTCCCGATTTAGCGAGCGCTTCATTGCCCCCGGCGTGATCGAAGTGCCAGTGAGTGTTCACCACCATTTTCAGTGGTTTAGTTGTGATCGCCGAAATACTTTTCCCGATATCGTTGGTTCGTCCGGGAACTCCGCAATCGACGATCAAAACACCTTGTTCCGCTGCCGAGATGGCAATGTTACCACCGGGACCGGTGAGGAGGTGAACGTTATCGCGCAAAGGCGAAGTGACAATCTTGGCCTCGTCGAAGGCCGAGGTTACCGGTTTTTTGTCCTGAGCGAAAAGAGGCTCGCCGAACATTCCGGTAAGCAAGGTGCCGCTGAATAACTTCATGAGATCGCGTCGGTCCATGGAGATTCCTATTTGCAGAACGAATTGGTGAATAACTTCCTTAAATGATTCTAGGCAAAGCCTGTCAGAAAGGGTGTGGACTCAAAAAACGCGAATGGGGACAAGAAAACGATTTGTACGGATTCACTCCGTTTTGAAGGAATCCGCACGGATTGATTATTAAGGCGGCGGGGATATTATTTCTTCTCGCGAAGCGTCTTATTCAGCTGCTCTATGGCCGTATGTAAAGCTTTAATTTCTGCTTTTAGAGACTCCAATTCCTCATTGGATTTGGCCGTTTTTTCCTTTATTTGCTCCTGAAATTTCCCAAATTGTTCTAGGAGAATCGCGTCGCGAGTGCCTTGAACTTTCACAGTTTTTTCCGCCAGGGTACTGGTGGTATTTGTTGCCTGAGTTAAAGCGCGGTAGTCATTGGCGTAACGATTACCTTGAATGTAAGAAGACCATAACTTAAGCCTAAGATCCCCTAAGGAAGGATCGGCTTCCGCGCTGGTCGGCTCTGGTGTTCGAAGAGCAGGCGTGATGGTAACGGAGTTAGCATTACCATCACGCAGGTAGACCAGCGTTGTTGGTTGATCTTTCGTCGCCTGCACCTGTGCAGACAAGGTCTCAGAGCTGCTGATTCCTTTCTTGCCGAGACTAAGAATAATGTCGTGCTTTTTGAGGCCTATCTTTTCGGCGGGACTGTCCTTAACAACTTCATTGATAACGACACCTTCATTTGCAGGGACTTTCAACTGAGTGCGCAGCACCTCTTCAATCGTGGAAATTTGTACCCCGATATAGTAATCTTTTTTCTCGGAAGGAACCGAGCCAAAACTGACGCTGGAAACCGGCCGAATGGAAATGGAGATTGCTTTTCCATCCCGTAAGAGTTTCAAAACCAATTTCGCTTCCTTGGCTGCTTTAAGTATTTCTGTTAAGTCATTTGCCGAGCCCAGTGGCTTATCGGCGAGGGTAAGCAATATATCATTGTCTTTCAAACCGATCTTTTGAGCCGGACCTTGATCGTCTAAATTGTTGACCTGTAAGCCTTGACCTGAGGGGATTTTGAGTTGCGCCCGGGCCGTATCGCTGATGGGCGAGAGCGAGGCACCATAGATATTTCGAATTTTTACCAGAGCTCGATCATACAATACCTCGGCTAACTGCACCTCCGCTTGCTTGTACCGCAATTGTGCGTTAAGTTGAGCTCTCTCCATTTCTCTCTGTGCTTGTAAACGTGACTCAATTTGATTGACAATCTCGGCTGTCTGGGCCCAGACGGATCCAGAATTCAAGCAAAATGCAACCGCCATTCCACAAAGGGATCGCAAAAATAACGATCGCCCAAATTGATAGCGCATGGTCAATACTCCTTAAGTTTCGGACTAAATTAAAAAATTGTTTTCGGTTCAATAAGTTCGGTTGCCGGGGTGGTGCAGATAGACTTCCTGCACAGGAACAGTCACTGTCCGCCCATCCTGCATTTGCAAGGTGAGTTTCCTCTCCTGTAACTCCGTGAAAAAGCCTCGCTCGGCCCAGAGCCTGGTCAACTCCGCCAATTCCTTCGATGTTTGCGGAGTCGAAACTGGTACCGATTCCGAAGGCTTTTCCAGCGGAGTGTTCTTAACAGTAATTTCGCTAGGTGTTTCAACGGGTTGTTGAACCACTTCCCGGGCGGTCGGCTGAATCGAATGGCCGAGATAGAAAGTTAATAACAGACTGGCGGCGAGTAGTGCGACACGAGGAATAAATCCCCACCCAAACTTGGACTTCGTCGATTTGGCTGGCATAATTTCCTGCCGCGGCGCTTCAGCTACTTCTCTAAAGGTCGCTCGCCAGGTCTGAGCTTCCAGGAATGTCAGAGCGCAAGTTCGCCAGCCGTCGGGTTCTATCTCCAACCTTCGAAGTAACGCCTGGCGATCTTGTTCAGGTAACTCACCATCGACCAGTCGATCAATCAGTTGAGATAGTTCCAAGTTGTTTTTTTTTGCATTCATATCTATTCCGCCGAATCCATTGCATCGCTAGCCAGGATCGATTCGCGTAGCCGTTGTCGGGCTCGATGCAGTCGTGTTTCGATACAGCTTTCGCTCACACCCAAATGCAGCGACAGTTCCCTGTAACTCCAGTCCTCGGTGTACTTCAACAAAAGTATCTGAGCATCAATCGCACTCAACTTTGCCAAGGCCTTCCGAACCAGAATTTTGCGTTCATCGCTGAGCAGCAAATTAAGCGGATCGGGTTTTGTACTCGCTTCATCACTTCGCTCCCGCGCGAATCCGCCGAGAAATTTCCGATACCGGCCCATTCGTCGTCGGTACATGAGGGATTGACGCAAAGCGACGCGATAGAGCCAGGCCCCCACCCGAGAGGGATCGCACAGGGGCGTCTTGTGCGAGATGGCCGCGAGGGAAACCTCCTGCATCACTTCTTCCACCGCTTGCCAGATACCCAGGCGCGCGAATAATGAAGTCCGCAGCCATCGGTCATGTTGGCTCAAAGCCCGCGGCCAATCGATACTGACTGCCGCCGGGAAGGGCGAACAGTTTTCTGCCTCGGTTGGAGTCGGGTTCTTGGCCATGACTAAGAGAATACTTGCCGGCCAATTGCAAATCTTGCGGGAAATGGAAAAGAAATTTTTGGAATGAGAGATTGGGCGATCAACAGACTTCAAGGGGAGCAACGCAATTTTGAGCTTAAGTCAGAAATTGATTTTGCGAAATTACTTCAATACCTTTCGTTCTTTCAGATCGTATTTCGTGCCGGCAGGGTAAGCTTCGTAATCGGGTTCGCCTTCAACGACCGGTTTGCGACGATCGTAAAAATGCACTTTGCCTTTCCCCATAATCTCGGCCGTGGTGCCTCGCACGATGATGGCGGTCGCTTCATCCAGTCCGATTCCAAGATATTGCGGGTAAGCTTTCATGAAGCCGGTCATATCTTTGAATCGATTCCGAGCAGTAAAGTGTTGGTCGATGGCTGTGCCGGGCAGAAACGCCAGAGCCCTCTCGTACCCCTCGCACATCATAATATTTGGACCAGCCGGCGCGCCGCGCACCATGTAATCTCCCTGGATCGTGGCACCGGCCGAGGATCCGCCGATTACGCCGCCCCGTTTGAGTACTTCGCGAAATAGATCGGGAAGTTTAGTACCTTCATAAGCGTCCATGAAATTCCACTGCCGGCCGCCGCCGAACCAGATGCCGGTCGCTTTCTTGAGTATTTCAAGTGTCTTGGGATCTTCCAGATCCTTCTGTTCGCGAAAGGGGATGACGTGAACATTTTTTGCACCGAGCTTTCGCATGAAAGTTTCTTCGGGCTGAGTTTTAATAGGGTCGGGCATCGAAATTGGCAGGAAAACGAACTCGCCATCCGAACCGCCGCCGGCTTCGACGAACGCTTTCGCGATTTCCGTCGGCATACCGCCCCCGCCGACGATCACCAGGGTGCCGTTGGGGACGTTCGGCACAGGAACTTCTTTGGGTGGGTAGGGGGAACCGGCTAAGCGATCCGCCGCGCAGCGCCGCATTTCGTTGTAATCGGCCGATCTCTTCCCCTCAAGATCGATATGGCGAGCTTCTCGATTTTTGGATTTTGCGAGTCGAATTGTGATCTTCCCTTTGCCCACGTTGGTCATTTTACGGGAGTCAATCAGAAGATAGGCTTCCGAAGGAATGTGTATTCCGACGCTGCCCGGCTTCGGTTCCTCGGTCACTTTATTCAAGAGTTGCAATCCCGCCGGGAGCCGGCCTTTCTTGACATCCACTACCGTCAGCATTTCGCCGTCGAGCAGATCTTTGGGCTTTTCTCCATTCAACAGCAGGAATTTGCCTTTCAGTCCATAGGGAGATAGGTGCTCGGCCTGAGGACTCGCGGGATCTTGGGAAAAAGCGGGACTAACGAATAATAGCAACACCAGGGGAAGAATGCGCATAGTGACTCCTGCGGTGCATGAGAAACGGCATCGAATATCTTAGTGAGGCTGGGGAGTAGGAAAAAAATGCGGAATGCAATTCTCATGACCCTTTCATGGAAAGAGTCAGGGAAGAAGAAAAAATCAGTCGCCGTAGCGGGATTCCACGCGATCCAGTAATCGATCTTCGAATTTGTCGAGTTCGGTATCCGTGGCTCGCGGGGGCTCGACGGGTGGTCGAGCGTGCTGATTCGGGCGAGGGTTGGGTGCCGGATTTCTTTGCGACGGCGGCGGATTAACTCCCGTGCCGCGGGGGGCCACTGGGGTGGTGGGACGAGTTGGCCGCGGGCCGTTGCTCTGAACGACCGGTTGAGGCAGAATAATTCGCTCTTGCTTCATTTCCTCGCCAAAGCGAGTGACCACATAGGTGCCGCTGGTTTTGTGTTTCTCCAGCTCAATGAAGCCCTGCTGCGCGGCGTCTTCCAGCAGTGCTGTGAAAGTTCTATAGCCGTGATATTCTTCGTTGAAGCTCGGCTTCTTCCGCTTCATCGTGTCCTTGATCATGGAAGACCATAGGACTTCCTTATTTTCGCGGCGAAGGGCCAGAAGTGATTCCATGAGAAGGCCCATAACCTTCTTTTTGCTTTCCGGAATCGATTGGCTTAACGAGGCCGAGAGGGTCGGCTTATCGAGATCGTCGTAATAGATGAATTCATCGCAGTTGTCGCGCAGAAGGTCGCTGGTAGCCTCGGCCAAACCGATACCGATAACATGCTTGCCGAGTTCCTTGAGCTTGGAAACCAGTGGTGAAAAATCGCTGTCTCCGGAGACGATACCGAAAGTGTCGATATGGTCCTTGGAGAAGGCGAGATCCATGGCATCGACGCAAAGTCGGATGTCGGCTGAGTTCTTACCGATCTGCGAGCGCTTGGGAATCTCGATCAACTCGAAGGCGGCTTCGTGGAGCATGCCGGTGAAGTTGCCGAATCGAGACCAATCGGCGTAGGCCTTCTTGGCTACGATCTTGCCCTTTTCCACCAGCCGTTCCAGGACTTTGGAAACCTGAAAGGTGTCTCGGCGGTTCTTAAGGCCGATACCGATATTTTCAAAGTCCAGGAATACCGCCAGCGTACGCTCGCCATCCGCCATTCGAGGTGATTTCACAGCATATCTCGTCGAGTGATTGACTTCTGCCATTCTACAAAAATTTGATGGGTTTCATCAATGTTCCCGGGCAGGAATTAGCGAAGCCGCACTTTTCGGGGAACGCTTAATCGATTCGACGGGAGTTCTTCAGGGGCTACAATGGCTACTTCTGGAGCGGAATGCCATATAAGGAAGTAGCGTGATACGATATTTGGTAGTACTGGCAGGACTGCTATCTCCCGGCTATGTGCTGGCCCAGGGAAATTCCACGGAGAGGAAGTATATCTCGACTCCCTGGCATCTGGTCGACACCTGGTGGGATCTCGGCAAAGAAATGCCGTTCGAGAGCTACAGCGTCGATGTTACCCTCAGCGATACGGTTAATCCGAAAATTCCCTTGTATATCGCGCCTATCGGACTGGGGCATTTGAACAAAATCCCCTTTTATGGTGGAATCCAGACTCAATTGGATGGAAATACCAAAAAGGACACCCGGCTGCGCAAGCTGGGACCTGGATTTCTCTTTTCAATGTGGGAAGAACGTCGGCTCGAGGCAATTCGCCCGGCGGACGGCGGTTTCTGCCAGAGTTCCGGCCACGAAGGAGATTTCGTCAGTGTCCGCCGACCTTATGAGTGGACGAAAGGGAAATATACCTATCGTCTCACCAAAATGGATAAAGAAATGGTCGATGGCCAGCCCGCCACCTGGGTGGGAGCATTCGTCTACAGCCATGAAAAGGACGAAAATATTTTCGTCGGGGCGCTGCGGTTCAAAGGGGAAAACCTGGTCCTGGATCGCAAAGTCGCCAATTTCGTGGAAATCTACGGACGGGTAATTCCCACCACCGATATCCCCCACGTGCAGATTACTTTCGGTAACCTGAAAGTGAACGGTGAAAAAGTGCTTAATCCTACCGCCAGGGCCATTTATCCCAAGGGAGTGCCTGATTTTGCGGAGGCGACAACCGTGGGTCAATCGCTTCAGGTCACGCTGGGCACGGAAGTAACCAATCGCGAAAAAAGAGACATCAAATTACAATTCAAGGATTGAGACCGAATCTATGAGCCTACTTCCGACTCGAATTTCCATCCTGGCGGCGGAATTCAATAAGTCGATCATCGACACAATGATTTCAGAAGCTCAAAAAACCGCTCGGGAAGCTGGGATTACGGATATTCGCGTTATCAAAGTTGCCGGCTGCTACGAAATTCCCTTAATCGCGGAACTGGAACTGTCGCAATCCGATACCGGTATCGTGGTCGCGCTGGGTTACATCGAACGTGGGGAAACTCTGCATGGCGAGGTGATGGGAAACGTGGTGCATCAGGCCTTGGTACAGTTGCAATTGAAGCATCGCAAGCCGGTGGGAATCGGAATTATCGGCCCGGGGGCGACCGAAGAACAGGCGCAGGCCCGCAAAGTTGACTATGCCCAGGCAGCAGTTAGGGCTTCGCTTAAGAACTGGTCGCTCCTTCAGGGAAGTCAGAAAAAATCGTGATTTTGGACCTTCGAAGAAAGAGTGCAGTATGGAATGGAGCTATATCCTCCTGGGCGCTATCCTCTTCATAGCGGTTAGTTCCTACGGGCAGTTGACCTTCCGACTTGGTCGGTTGGAGAAGAAGCTCAACCTCTTATTGGTGCAATCGGGCATCGATCCGAATATCGGCCCTGCACTTTCCGAGAAGGTTCAGGAAATTGCCAGAGATCCGAGCCGGAAGATTGAAGCCATCAAAGCCTACCGGGAAGAAACGGGCGTTGGACTGGCGGAGGCCAAAGAGGCGGTAGAAGAATTTATGCGGGGCAGTAATCGGTAGGGGCTGCGCGAATTGAGTGAACTCACAGGCGGCTGGTTAGCTCACCTGTGAGGCAGGACGGACTATCGTTCGATTTATTTGGCCTTTTCAACCTTCACCGAGTGGAGGTAAAAGTTCCTGTCGTATTCGTTCTCCTTGTATTCATCGTTGGTGTAGATCACGCTCAGGCTTACATCGCCCTTTTTCAGCTTGGCGGTCACTTTGTAATCTTTCTGGCTTTCTTCTGGAATTTCCAGATTCTCCTTGAGAGTATCCTTGTCGGCTTTGAGAGTGATCAAGGCACCCTTCTTCATGGCTTTGTCGCACGAGGCGCCGAGCGTTATGGTGTATTCGCCATCTGCAGGTACTTGGATTTTCAGGATGGCCGAGCCGTTGACGTAGTAGGAGATTTTGCCATCGTCGAATTTCAGGAGATCGGTTGAGGCTCCATTCGCTGGCTTCAGTTCCGCTTTGCTGAGATCGACCATAATGGCCTCCTCTGCTTTGGTCGAAGCTAAACCCAAAAGCATCGCACAGCACGTAATCAAAAATCGCTTCATAAACGTCCCTCAGAGAGAAGTGATTCGGAGAATCACTCAGAGATGGTTGAACCTGCAAGAAGTCTAGTAACTCAGGATGCGAAATACCAGAAAAGAGTCGAATTAAGGGATGGAGCGAATGACGGGATTTGGCTTTACAGTGATCGAAAAAAGTTGCGGAAGACTCTCTCGAATCACTCAGCGGCAATCACTCTTTGCTGGGCTAGTAAAGCGAATTTTATTTTACATTGGGACTAAAACGCAAAAATTTCACCCGGGGCCTAGAATAACCGGAAAAATTCATAAAAAAGAAGCTCTGGAATCCGCCCAAGTTCCTGATTATGCCTTCTTCTCCCGTGAGGTTCAGCACAAGATGCTTTCCATTTTTCGCAAGCTGTCTTTAGCAGGCTTGCTCCTAGTAACTGCTAATTCTGCAAGTAAAGCCACGGACTACACTTGGAATGGTACTTCCGGAAATGGCACTGCTGTCCCCAATCAGGCCAACTTCAGTCAAGCCTCAAATTGGCTGGGTACGGGAGCTGTGCCGGTCAGCGATGTGAATAACACCCAGCTCTATTTTGGTGGGCCAGGTACTTACACGAACATCAACTGGGATGCAGGTCCGTCTTTCAGTGCTTATTCGTATATCGTCAATAATCAGGCACCGGGGGACTACAACCTCAACGCAAACACCACAAAGAATCTCGGTATTGGTGCGGGGGGCATCGCGATTCAGTCCACGGGGACGAGTTCTAACTATCGTCAATTCATAATCGGGAATGGCTTTCTGGGATTGACCGCGGAAGCCACGCAAACCTGGTCGGCTTCTGCTGCCTACTCAATTATCAATGTTCAGGGCAGCTATAACAATGCGGGCTTCAATACGACGCTCAGCACCGGGTATAACACCTCCTCCATCGTTTTCGGTCTGGGTTCCGTCATCTCCGGCAGCGGGGGCCTGACGGCGACCGGGCCCGGAACTGTTCAAATCCAGGGCACCTCGAATACTTACACCGGCAGCACAATCGTTCAGGGCAATGCGATTCTCGATATTTACAATATCGCGAATGGCGGTTCGGTCAGCTCGATCGGGGCCTCCGATTCCAGTGCCAGCAATCTGGTCCTCCTCGGTGGAACGCTGCAAATTCGCCGGCAGGATCCGGTAAACGCTACCATGTCATCGGATCGCAGTTTTTCCGTGGCCAACGGATCCAGCACGATCCTGATCGATGCGAATTCCTATTCCAGCTTTTCTGTATTCCTGACGGGAAATCAGACCACGATTGCTACTGGCAGTACCCTGGTGAAATCGGGTAACGGTGATCTTTACCTGGGATCGATCAATGCGGCCAGTTCTTCCCCGACAGGGTCCATCGTAGTCACCGGTGGCACGCTTCACATTAGCGGAAATACTGTAAATGCGAACTTAACTGTGCAGGGAACGACCGGGGTGCTGGCCGGAGGTAACACAGGCGGTCAAGGCTACAACGGTACCATCTACCCCAATGTCGGAAGCATCCCCGCTTCGTACTACAGTCCCTCGGCTGGTGAAAATGTCATTTACGGGACGGTCTATGTTAACGGTGGCACGTTGGCTCCCGGGAATATCGGATCGGGTGCCTCCAACCATCTGACAATGAGCGTGGCAAACAGCGTAACTTTCGCGAATGCGAATGCGACCTTTGCCGTGGGGCTGGGCGGCAACTCACCCCAAGGAGGTTCCGGCTCGGATTTTTACAGCCAACTCCGCGTTTACAACTCCGCGGTCTCGCTGGGAAATGCAACCTTGCAGGCGATTCTCTACTACACGCCAGGTGTCAACGATCAGTTGTACATCATCAACAATCGCGGGGGCACCACGACTGGAACTTTTAACGGCTTGCCCCAAGGCGCGACCATCACGATCTCTGCCGTCGGGGCGGCGGCCAGCGCTTATACGGCACAGATTTCCTACACGGGGAATGAAGCTCTGGGCACTCTAACCGGGGGTAACGACGTGGTTCTGTATAACTTCAGCCCGGTTCCTGAACCGGCCATGCTGCTGTCGGTTGTGGCCCTGGGAGCTGGCTTCTTTGGGATCCTGCGCCGTCGTCGAACAGCCACCGCCTCGATCTGACCGAGCATTCGCAAATTCGAATTTCCAACGGCAGATTCCGATCGGAATCTGCCGTTACTTTTTGGGCAGTGGCTTGTTCGTTTGATTCAGAAGCGTTTCGTAAAGTTTTAAGAAGTCTTTGAGCGGTACGGAAAAAACACCGGAGACGGTGGAGTAGCCGAACTTGATTCCGTCCGGCCCTTTGGGTTCCAGTTTATTGCCCCAAGGATTCCAGAGTGTCACCATATCCGTGGCAGTGTTGTAATCCACAATCCCGTAGGCATGTCCCGTGGCGATACCGGGAGTCGCGTCCTCCTTTTTAGTATGCGAAGTCGTGGCACATGCGATGATCTTATCCTTGTGCACGGCCGTCAAAACGCGGCGCACCTCGGCCTCCACTTTTGCACGCTCTTTCGTATCCGCCGGCTGCAGATGAGTTGATTCCACACTGTGCCCGGTCAGCATCTGAATGATTTTTGCCGTGGTGCCGCCCGAACTGATCAGGTCCATGGCGACCGCGGATTTCTTTCCCGTCAGCGTCCTCAACTCCATGGCGCAAGCTTCTTCCATCATATTTAGCCAGAGACCTTGCTCACCCGCTGAAGAACCGAGTGCGATTTGCACCTCGGTCAGCTTCGGCACGCGCACCGGTTTCACGCCCGGAAAGTTCACCAGACAACTGCCGTCAATAATTTGATCGATCATCCCCTTCAGTCGATTGGGATGCTGAGTGACGAATATCCCGATGGGGGCAATGACGAAGCAATCGCCCAGCCGACCCTGGCTGATTCCCTCTCGTTTGGGGGCATCTTTAGCGAAGAGTTCCTTCGGGGCATTCTGAATGTGTTTTCGATAGCGGGAAAAGGCCTGCTCCAGATTTACGGGTTTTGTCAACTGATCGCGCCGTTCGTCAGAATCCATGATTTTGCTCGTTTGAAGCAGTGCGGATTCCTCCACGGAAGTGACATTATTCTGGGCTCTAAAGTAAAGGTGCAAGGCCGCGACAGCCGCGGCGTCATCGCCATGAATCCGAGGGTTATTCACGAGAGAATTCACTCGATCCGCGGTGATTTTTCCCGTGGGTAGATCTTTGGTCCAACTTTCGTAACGGGCTTTTAGAACATCCTCGAAGCTAACCTTCGGTTCTTTCGCGGCCTGAGCATAGAGGAGGCTGGGATAAAAAACAAATAGTAATGCCAAAGTAGGAGACAGCTTCATGATGTCCTCGACGGAAAATGGTCAGGAGCAGCCGCTTGAAGATTCGGATTCCATTTGATTTCGGCGGGCCGTTATTCGAGAACGATTTAATTTCGTTTACTTGCGAATTAACTCGCCGCTGAGATGGCCTTAGCCTGAAAAATACGAACGATCCACCTCAATTGTTCCGGTATGAGCTTCGAGTGACGAAAATTGGAATCGATGCAATCGCGAGAAGAAGCTCCCGCGAGCTCCCCCGCGGATCCACTTGCAGACTCTCATAATTCGCTTTTCGATTGCATCCTCCCGAACGATTCGCTACGCTTGAATTCACACTCCTTAGGCTTTTTTCGGGAAGAATTTCATGCATCAGCGATGGCTTTTGGGTCTGCTCCTCTGGGCGGGGTTTGGGCTGACCGTTTCAGCCTCGGACTGGCCCCGTTTTCGCGGACCTAACGGAACAGGAACTGTTGCCGATAAGGATGTGCCGATCACCTGGTCCGCCACCCAGGGCGTGAAGTGGAAACTCGATTTACCGGGTAATGGCAACTCGTCCCCCATTGTCTCCCGGGGCAAGCTCTTCCTGCAGGCCGCTTCGGAGGATCAATCCAAGCGTTATCTGATCTGCATAGATGCGAGCAAGGGAACCATCGACTGGCAAAAGGAATACAAAGGCGGCCGGGTGGCTATTCATAAGCTGAATTCCCCCGCTTCCTCGACTCCCGCTGCTGATGGCGAAAAAGTCTACGCGGTTTTCTGGGACGGCAAAAACCTTTATTTGACCGCCTGGAGTTACGGCGGCGAGATGGTCTGGGAACATGATCTCGGCGAATTCCGGAGCGATCATGGCGCGGGACTCTCACCGATTGTGGTGGGCGATCAAGTGATCATCAATAACGACCAGCAGGATTTCGCGGAGATTCAGGCCTTCAGCGCCAAAACCGGCTCTCCCACCTGGAAGAAAGCCCGGCAGGCCTACCGCGCCTGCTACTCAACACCGTTTGTGATCCAGAAACCTAAAGGACCTTCGGAACTGATCGTCACCAGTACGGCCGGGTTGACCAGCTACAATCCCGATACGGGGGCCGTGAACTGGAACTGGATGTGGAAGTTCGACAAGAAAGGTTTGCGAACAGTCGGCTCGGCCATCGCCCAGAATGGAATCATTATCGCCGCTTCGGGGGACGGCGGCGGGGATCGCCACATGATTGCACTGAAAGAGGGGGCATCTGGCACTGTCCCCGACAGTAGTGTGCTCTGGCAGAAGAAAAAGGGGACCCCGTATGTGCCCACGGTCATCGGTGATGGCAAATACATCTACTGGGTGCTCGATAAGGAGGGAACGCTGGTTTGTGCCAACCCGAAAACCGGTGCCGAGGTTTGGAGTGAGAGATTAGGCGGCGGCGCGGTAACCGCTTCCCCCGTGATCGCCGATGGTAAGCTCTACATTGTGACCGAAAAAGGCACCACCTACGTCGTTAAAACGGGCGATAAGTACGATTTGCTAAGTAAGAATACACTCAATGAAACGGTGTACGCGACACCGGCTATCGCCGATGGGCATCTCTTCATCCGCGGGATGAAGTCCCTGTATTGCCTCGGAAAGTGAGTAAAGAGCAGGGCGATGCGATCTCGGAGGAGGGCATCGCCCACACGTCACTCAGAGCAAGTCCAGGTTACTTCAATTCTTTCAGGTAAATGTTTTTGAACCAAAGCTTATCGCCGTGGTATTGCAGTTCGATGGGGCCAGTCGCGGGTAGCGGTTTGGTTCGATCGAAATAAGGATCCAGGGCTTTGTCGTCCACAACCAGCTTTCCGTTCAGGTAAACCGTTACCTTGTTGCCGACCATTCGAATGTGAAAAGTGTTCCATTCGCCGACCGGCTTATCGGCTTTGACCAGTGGAGTCTTACCAATGCTTTTCGGATCTACGCCGGTTTTAAGATTGTTATTCCAGAGGCCGCCGGAACCGGTGCCCCAGTCTGCCTTTAAGCTTTCGTCCAGATTATCGGAGTCCCAGATCTGAATCTGCGGCGTGCCGCGGACATAGATGCCGCTGTCCCCGGCCTTCTCTATTTTCCAGTCCACGTACATTTCGAAGTTCCCGTAGTCCCGAACCGTTTGCAGGCTGCAGCCTATCTTTTTTCCCGTTTTATCGATTTTGGGTTTGTGATTGATGACGCCTTCTTTGACGGTCCAAGTTTCAGCCATCAAGCCGTTCCGCATATCCTGGACTTCTTTGAGCCGTTTGGCTCCCAGGGTGGCCCGTTCTTTCAGATCGGTGTGCCCCTGCCAGCCAGTGAGGTCCTTGCCGTTGAACAGAGCAATAAAGCCCTCGGGAGGGATATTATCTTTGGGGCCGGCTTTCTCGTCGTCCGCGCGGGAAGTGCTGGAGGACAGGCTGAAGAGCGAAAGAAAAAGCAGAAAACTCGTTACTCGCATCGAAAAACTCCAGGAGAGAACATGCTGATCGACTACGATTGGCATGAATGAGCATTTTAGTGGAACTTTCCTCGAGTGAATCGGCCGAATGTACGGATTTCGCTTCCCCTGAGGCTTTCGAGTAGTTACATTTTTTCTTCACGGAATGGTTTGATCCCTCCTTAGAAAGTGGCTGGTATGCGCACAAAACTCTCGATCATGATGTTTTTGGAGTTTTTCATATGGAGCTCCTGGTTTGTCTTGAACTTCGGCTATGCTCCGCAAGTGATCGGGGAGAAGCATGTTTATACCGAAATCAAACTGTCGGCCGACAGTGACCCGATCATGGTCATCGATAAACCCTTCGTCATTAACAGTGCTTTTCCGATTGCTTCGCTTCTTGCCATGTTCGGTCTGACAGCTCTCGTCGACCGGAAGATGTCCGCGGAAAAATATATGTTCATTGCTCACATGATCGGCGGATTAGCCATGCTGGGTTTGGGTTTTGCCAGTGATTATGTGCCGCCCGATCAAATGTATCTGGTCTTTGCCGCCTTGATGTACATCCACTGTATCGCTTATGTGCCGACCATTTCGGTTTCCAATTCCATTGCATTCACCCACTTGAAGAATGCTTCGCACGATTTCGGCCGCGTTCGACTTTGGGGGACCATCGGTTGGATTGCCGCCAGCCTTCCTTTCACTTTCCTGCTAACCGACTGGAGCAAAATTCAGGGTGCGGACACTTTCTCGTCGGGATGGTTCAAAATGGTGTTCGACCCGGCCAACGGTAAAACGGGCGATGCCTGGCTCCACGGTGTAAAGTATGCCTATGTCGCAGCCGGAGTGGCCTCGCTACTGCTGTCCATGATCAGTCTTGTTTTGCCACACACCCCGCCAAAGCAGAGCTCAGAACCGCAAAAATCGGCCATGGGAGAAGCGATCGGCTATCTGGCCAAACCTTTTATCTTCGTTTTGTTCGTGGTCACCTTTGTCGACGCCATGATCCATCAGGGATACTTCCTCGTCACGGAAGGATTTTTGAAAGAGAAAGTGGGCATTCCAGCCGGTTTCGTATTGCCGGTAATGAGTTTGGGGCAGGTGGCGGAAATTCTGACGATGGCCGTGCTGGGCTGGTTCTTAAAATCATTCGGCTGGCGCTTCACAATGATTCTCGGCGTGATGGGACACGCCATCCGATTCGGCGTTTTCGCATTCTATCCTCAGCAGGTTCCTGTCATTGCTTCGATTATGTTGCACGGGATTTGCTATGCGTTCTTTTTCGCCACAGTTTACATCTTCATCGATGCCTACTTCCCTACCGATGTGAGAACGAGTGCTCAAGGGCTTTTCAACTTCCTAATCCTCGGCTTTGGGCCGTTCGTGGCTAATGCTCTCTGGCCCACGCTAGTCAAGAACACCAGCGTTAATGGCGTTGTGCAGTGGGACAAATACTTCGTTTATCCCTCTGCCACAGCCCTTGGCGCGGCCGTGATTCTGCTCTTGTTCTTCCACCCACCCAAGCAAACGGCCACCGGTAACGCCGGGGCGCTGCCTCACTAGTCGAATCACGGAAGGTTGGAGTAGCCCACCACCTTCCGGAAATAATGATACTCCCGACTGACCTCGGGAATCGGGGCCAGCTTCCAGATCCACTCGGTGTCCGCGAGAGGCAAAGACACTCCGTAAGTCAGATCCAACCGCTCGATGATGCGGTTGGTTTGGTCCAGCATCTGTCTTTCGATATCGGTAATCAGCACTTTTATACCGGGTAAAAGCCTAAGCCAGTCGACATGCCGCTGCATGACCTTGTGTGCGAAATCTTCCATCCAAGGCCTGCCATATCCCCACTTCTTCAGGAAGTTCATTGGCATGCAGGGAAGTTGAGAAAACAGATTGATGGAGATCGTCAGATCGAGATCTTCCCGATCCCTCAGCAGATGCGGAATCGGGCAGTGAAAGGGCTGTTCGGGATTCGGCAGCTTATACAGCAATTCGATTGATTCCGTCACATCGGCCACATACTCTTCCACGTTCGGATAATGTGAATACTGCTTACGGCTGGCGACCGGATGACAGATATCAACTAATAGCACCTTTTGGAAGCGTTCCGAAAGCTCTTTTAAGGGAACATCGTGGATGAGCCCAGCTCCCAGCACGGCCACGGTTCGATGCCCGGAGCAATTCGCCATTCCCTGCTGAATAATTTTGTGGCAGTGCTCGATGTGCTCTTTCCAGGCCGCACCGACCCGACGAAATCGGCCTTCAATGCCAGTCGCTTCGTCTAGGTACCCCATAGCCCGAGCGGCTTTGGGACAGACGGCCCGCATCTTGTTCAGAAAGAGAAACATGTCATCAGATTAGGATGAAGTCGCAAGGCTGAAAAGGGAAAGCATGGGGCGTTTGACGTCAAAAAAATAACCACGGGTTTTCGCCCGTGGTTATTGAAAATCGTTAAGCAATCCGCTTATTTCAAAATAGTGGGAATAGCGGACAGGACTTTTTCGATACTGGTATCGTTGAGTTCATCTTTGCCAAAGGCGAAGTTAGCTTCGACTTTGCGGTCGTTGTAAAGAACGACGGTCACAGCGGCATCAGGAGCCACTTTGTAACCCTTGGGGCCAGAGGGATTGTCGATCGCCAGAACGGTGGTTTCAATCTTTTCGGTCTTGGCCAGTTCCTTCAGCTTGCCTTCCAGGCCTTCTTTATCCGAGCAGAACACAACGAAGCTGCCCATTTCCTTAGCGGAATTCTTCTTGGTGGCTTCGTCAATTTTCTTGATGAGCTTGGTCAGATTTGCATCGACATCGCGAGCGAAGATCATGGCAACCGGGTTGCCCCCGTTCTTGCAGACCAGACAAGCTTTTTGTCCGGCGCTCTCGCCATTAATGTTCAGAGGATGGAAAGCACCAGGAATCTTTTCGCCCACTTGGATGCTGGACTTGATTTCGGCCGCCGCTGCATAACTGAACATCACGGCAACAGCTGCGACTGCAGCAAACAGAACACGCTTCATGAGAGATCTCCTCGTTGAGAGAATTGAGTTACTCGTCTAATACCATAAGGCTAAGACGATCTTACACTTCTCTGGTACAAAAGGAAAGAGCGCTGAAAGTAATATAAGCGTTCAAGTCTACTCTAAATATTGCAAAACATCCCTGCGGAAAATCGGCCGCAACTCTTGAATGGAAAAGATCTTGCAGTGATTTCGCAAACCGAATTATTTGGATAATCTTAAGAGAATTGTTTCATTAGCGTGATGATACTACGTTTGCAGGAATGTTTTTTGAGCGTTGGCGAATGGCGTGAAATAAAGCGATTCTCATCATTTCAGTCTTCTGCCGTTTTTCAATCATCTGGCTGAAGTTCAAAAGTCCCCACAGAACGAAGTTGGTGATGAGCAAACCAATATGCGCGAACCCGACAGCCATCGCGGCAGGGATCGACCCGCAAGCGTGAATCAATCCGTTGAGTAAGAGGAAATCCCAGCCGCGACGACCCCCTAAATGTCGGGCGGCGCTTCCAGCATTCAGCTCGGTTGATCGCAACAGAGTTTCGATGGTGCCGTCCGCTTCTATGCTTCGGCCTTGCTTGCGAGTCACTTCTACGGCGGCCTGATGGAGGATCTCGAGTTCCTGGAGGTCGAAGCAGATTTTTCCCTGGCGGATGAATTCAAGTTCGAAATCGGGACGGCTATTTTGCGTATTATCGCTCAGCAGCAGCCCACCATCCGTATAACAAGCCGCGAAATGCGTGGAGTACCAGACGGCTCTTGGGGCACGGAGACGTTGCAGGAAGAGGTAAGATTGTTGCGATTTATTCCAGAACATCCGCACGTCGGTTCGCTGTTCCCATATCGGGCCATCGAAACGTATCCGCATGAATCCCTGGCCGATCGGTTTGTAACCCAATTGTGTGGCCTGGTCGTACCAGAACTGGTAGTCCTCATCGCCTCCGGTGGGTTCCAGATTCGTCGGATCCGTGTCGCCGCCGTTCTCGTAGCGGGTTCCCCCGAGCGCCGCGATCAGGGCGGGGAGCCAGGTCCAGGACATCAGCAGGACAAGCAACCCCCACAATACCACCAGTAAAGTATTCGGGTCAATTGGCGGCATCGGCAGAGGTCCTCGCACGGGAAACAGATACATTAACATTATAGTCGTGGACCAGAGGAGCCTGCCTTGCGAGGACCAGTATTACTTTGCGGACTGGGGACGATTGGCTGGCGTATCCTCGATTTCCTCAGGGCGGCTGGCGTTTCCGTAGTAGCCATCGACACGACATGCCGATCCGACGACACCCGGTTGTCAGGTATTCAATTCATCTCCGGCGATTTCCGCGAAGAAGCTATACTCCGTCAGGCGAACATAGCCCAGGTGCAAGGAGTGCTGATCGTCACTTCCGACGATCTCATCAATATCTCCACCGGGTTGTTGGCACGCCGTTTAAATCCGGACGCCCGCATTGTGCTTCGGATGTTCAATCAGAATCTGGTGAACCGGCTCGGAAAAACGGTCAAGAATATGACCGCGCTTTCGGTATCCGCTCTGTCCGCTCCGATCCTGGCGATCTCCGCACTTAGCGGCGATGTCATGGCCGCTTTCGCGCTTCGGGAAGAGCGACGGCAGGTGGCGGAAATCGAAATCACCGAAACTTCCAGCCTGGCGAATCGGGCCTTCGGGCTGATCGATCCCACCGAAAAGCTCGTGCTGATCTCCCATCAGAAAAAAGACTCTTCACAGCAAAAACAGGAAGTGGCCTCCCGTCAGGTGGCTTTGAAGCCGGGCGATCGAATAGTCGTCTGTGGCGTACCATCCGATGTGCAGCGACTTCGCGAGCCCAGTTCCGAACAATTGCGAGAACTCCTCTGGGCCGGGAAGGTTCGTCGATTTTTTCGAGTGATTCATCGGACTTTTCGCGAACTGGAACGCCCTGTACAAATTTGTCTGGCCGTGCTGGTAACCGTTGTGGTGGCAAGCACGATGGTCTACCACTGGGGAGTGAACGACTCCTGGCCCGATGCACTTTATCACACCATCAGCTTGATCACCACGGGTTCCGAACTTGGTGCGGAGAAGACGGAAGGGTGGTTCAAGGTCTTCGTCAGCCTTCTGAAAATTTTCAGCATCGCGCTGATTGCCGCATTCACGGCGATAGTCACCAATTACCTTATCAAAATCCGATTGGGAGCCGCACTCGAAGCGAGGCGCATACCCGACGGCAATCATATCGTCATCTGCGGTTTGGGGAATGTCGGTTTTAGAGTTCTCGAAGAACTGCTGAGAATCGGCGAAGAGAGCGTGGTCATACTCGAGAAAAAGGCCGATAATCCGTTCATCACTGCTGCTCGCCGGAAGGGGGCGGTGGTAGTGATCGGGGACGGTACCTTACCGGATGTGTTGAAGCAGTGCAAAGTGGAGACCGCACGGTCGGTGATCGTCGCCACATCGTTGGAACTCGTTAATCTGGAAATCGCCCTGATCGTTGCCGAACTGAACCCGAAACAGCGAATAGTTATCCGGCTGGGAGATTCTCTGGCTACCGATACCGTGCGACAAGCGGCCAATGTCGGGTTGGCCCTATCGGTTACGGAATTGGCTGCCCCCGCCTTTGTAGCGGCTCTATTCGGCGATCGAGTGATGTCTATCTTCCCACTTGAAGGCAAACTTCAGGCAGTGATGGAATGGAAAATTGCCGATGAACAGGATATGTTTCACAAACAACGGCCTCGGGATCTTGCACAAGAGTATCATTTGACACTTTTGGAACGAACCACGGCGGACCTCAAAAAATCGACGTGGGATTCGGGCCGGGCGCTAGAAGTGGGAGAAAGCATCACTTTC
Organism: Telmatocola sphagniphila; assembly: GCF_018398935.1. Taxonomy (GTDB): domain Bacteria; phylum Planctomycetota; class Planctomycetia; order Gemmatales; family Gemmataceae; genus Telmatocola; species Telmatocola sphagniphila. The sequence goes on from NZ_CP074694.1 coordinate 6,375,034, forward strand.
ATCCTGCCGCTGCAGCAGTTGGAGCAGTTGCTGCAAACGGCCGTGGAAAAGATCGTCGCCGTCTCCGATTCTAAGCCATAATCCCTTGGACCACTTCACCGGCAATATCGGTCAGTCGCATATCCCGGCCACCGAACCGATAAGTCAGTTTTGTATGCTCCATCCCCAGGAGGTGCAGAATAGTCGCATGCAAATCGTGCATGTGGACTTTGTCCTGAATGGCGTGATAGCCGTACTCATCAGTTGCCCCATGAGCATAGCCGCCTTTGGTGCCGCCACCGGCCATCCAGACGGTGAAGCCGAACGGGTTATGGTCACGGCCATCGGACCCCTGAGCCATCGGCGTCCGGCCGAATTCGCCACCCCAAACCAAAAGGGTCTGGGAGAGCAGGCCGCGAGCCTTCAAATCCTTGATCAATCCGGCGATCGGTTTATCGGTCGCGAGTGCGTTAGCCGCATGTCCATTGACCAGGTTGGAATGCTGGTCCCAGCGATCGTGCCCGACGTTGGGGCAAAGTAATTCGATGAATCGGACCCCGCGTTCGACCATGCGTCGGGCGATCAGACACTGTCGGCCGTAAATGTCGGTGGGAGCCTCATCGACGCCATAAAGCGCTTTCGTGGCGGCCGACTCTTTGCTGAGATCGAACAGTTCCGGCACGGCCGATTGCATCTTATAAGCCAGTTCATAATTCCGAATGGCGGATTCCAAGGCATCGGAACTGCCGGTTCGAGCTAGCGATTGCTGATCGAGTTTGTTGATCAGGTTCAGCTTCTTTTTTTGTTCCTGAGGCGTTTTCTCCTGAGCCTTAAGATCCTCGACAGGTATTTTGCCGCGCTGAAATAAACTGGCCTGATAGTTGGCGGGGAGAAAACCGGAATTGAAATTATCTCGACCTCCCGGAGGAATCAGCCCGCTACCTAACACGATAAAACCGGGCAGATCCTGGCACTCGCTTCCCAACCCGTAAGTCACCCAGCTGCCGATGCTAGGCCGGCCCTGCTGGCCAGTGCCGGTGTGCAGAAAGTAGTTGGCGTTGGTATGCTCCGAAAAGTCGGCATGCATGGACCGGATCACGCAGAGGTCATCGGCGCATCCCGCGATATGAGGAAGCAAGTCACTGACTGGCAGTCCGCTCTGACCTCGATTCTTGAATTTCCAGGGAGATTTCAGCACCATGCCGACATTGTTAAACTGCGTCGGTTCGACTTTCATTTTGATCGGCTGGCCGTGCTCTTTGTCCAGGCGCGGCTTGGGATCAAAGGTGTCCATACCGCTAGGGCCGCCATCCATATAGAGGAAAATGACCGATTTCGCGCGGGCCGGGAAGTGCGGCGGCTTTGTTGGAGAACTCGGCTCGGCGTAGGCCCGATCCTGAAGCAAGCCAGACAGTGCCAGCGAGCCGAAACCGGCAGAAGCCCGAAGGAACGAACGGCGTGTGAATGGTGACTGGTTCATGGTATGAAAATGAACTCCTTGGTATTCAACACGGCGTGTGCCAGCTGGGTCCAGCTATCCAGTTCGGATTGGGCCGTACCCGCTTCGCTCAGGAAGTCCTTCGCGATTTTCAATTCATCCAAGCTGGGGAGCCGGGCGTAGGCCATCCGGTAAAGCAGTTGCAGTCGATTTTCGGGATTGGTTTCCGTTAATAGTCGTTTAGCCCAGGCGGTAGAAAGCTGATGCACGAGGGGGTTGTTCAATAGTATCAGAGCCTGGCTGGGAACATTAGAAACGCCCCGCCGTCCCATGGTGCTGAAGGGAGTGGGGTAATCGAAGGCGGCCAGCATGGGATTCATGAAGTTCCGGCGAACTTGCAGATAGATGCTCCGCCGACCATCGGCATCCAACGGCCCTGAAGCCCCCGGTCGGCCACGTCCGATCATGCTATCCGATAGATATGGGGCGACTCCGGGACCTTCCATCGTCAGGTTCAGCCTGCCCGCCATCTGGAGCATGCTATCCCGAACGCACTCGGCCTCAAGACGTTTGAGAGGGAAGTGATGCAGCAGTCGATTTTGAGGATCCGCCGTCACAATCGCTTCCATTCGGCTGCTCTGCTTATAAGCCTCTGTGGTGACAATCTGACGAATCAGCTTCTTAATCGACCAACCCTGTTGGGAGAAATCCTCCGCCAGCCAATCCAGCAATTCCGGATGACTGGGCCGTTCGCCCTGCACTCCAAAATCATCGACCGTTCGGACAATTCCTTCACCGAAAAGATGCTGCCAGACTCGGTTGACGATGACCCGGCGAATCAGGGGATTCTCGGCACTACAAAGCCGATCCGCCAATTCCAACCGTCCGCTACCCTGATCGAAAGTCGGCTCATGCAACACTTCGAATAGGCGGTGCGGTACTTCCTCGCCCAGTTTTTTATAATTGCCGCGAATGAAGACTTTTTCGTTCTGCGGGGAGCCTTCAATCAAAGTCATGGCCTGACGTATCGGCGGAAGTTTCTTCGCCAGTTCGTCCATTCCTTTGTCCGGCTCGATTTTATTGAGCTCCGCCGACGTCCTCAGCCAGCCATTCAGGGCCTCAATAGCGACGGCGTCCCGGAAGTGTTCCGGATCTTTGGACCAAGCCTTCTGCGTTTCCGGCAGATCGACTTTGACCTTGTCGAATTGCAGCGGTTTGTCGGTAAAGCGGATATCATCGAGAACGATTTCTCCATTACCGCTATCGATCAGTTCCAGGTAGGCACTCCGGCCCTTCCACATGGAAGTGTTGATCGTGTGCCATTGCGGTTCGGCGGGCGAATGGATGCCATATTGCAGGCCACCGTAAATGGGCTCTTGAATCAGCTGAAAATGTTCGACGATCAGGCGGGCAGTTATGTGATTTCCCTGGCTCCGAATGAAAATGTAATCGCTATCGATGCTGAAAGTTTTGGATCGTCGTGCCCCGGGAAATCGCTTCGGCAGGTGGCCACCGGCCACGGCATCGGGTGGCAAGATTTGCCAGGCTTTGTCCAACTTTATGAGTTCACCCGAAGCAGGCGTTAGTGTAAAGGCCGGGCCTTCGCCACTATATCTCTGATTTTCGTCCGGGAGCCGATTCTGAAAAAGCTCGGAGACCAAGTTGGTTCCCGCATCTTTCGGAACACGAATCTCCACAGGTTGTTTGGGCAGATCTTTGAAGGCAGCGATTTGATTTCGCAGTTTGTCACTCTGCCCTTTCCTGACAGCGTCTATCTGGTGCAGCACGGGAAGCACGCGAGCCGGATCGTCGATGAAGCCTTTAGCGTAGCGGGCACTTTCCAGAACACCCATTAATGAATAATAATCCCGCATGGTGATGGCATCGAATTTATGATCGTGACACTTCGCGCAGGAGAGAGTGCTCGCCAGAAAAGTTTTGCTGAAAACATCCAGCTGATTATCGAATCGATCAGCCATATCCTGTCGGATATCGACGGGACTATGCTTGGCTTCATAAAGATGCCAGAAGGCGGTCCCCAGAATCGATTCATTCCAGTTATTTTTGACGTTAATGCGCGGCTGAGGCAAGAGATCGCCGGCGAGGTGTTCTTTGACAAACTGATCGTAAGGCAGATCCTCGTTAAATGCTCGAATTACATAATCCCGGTATCGCCAGGGTTCGAACATGTCGAAATCGAACTCATGTCCCATAGTCTCGGCGTAACGCGCCAGATCGAGCCAGTGCCGGGCCCAGCGTTCGCCGAAGCGTGGGGAGGCCAGTAACCGGTCCACCTGTCGAGTGTAGGCATTCGGGGATTTGTCATTTAAGAAGGCGTCGAGTTCCCCAATCGTAGGCGGTAGCCCCGTGAGATCGAATGACAGCCGACGCAACAGTGTCGCCTTGTCGGCTGGGGGCGCGTAGTGCAGATTTTTCTCTTCCAGCTTGGCCAGTAAAAAACAATCGATGGGAGATTGGACGGCTTTCACGGTCGGTACCGGAGTCGACTTGATTTGCTGGAGTGACCAGTGCCCGGCCCGTTTTTGAAGATCGAATTTTTCCACTTTGGCAGTCGTCGAAGCGGCTGCCCCGGCCGGCCATGGGGAACCCATTTTCACCCACTGATTCAGTAGTGCGATCTCTTCGTCTTTGAGTTTGGCTTTAGGCGGCATTTTGGTGTCATTCTTGTAGGAAATGACATCCAACAACATGCTCTTCTCCGGGTTTTTTACATCCAGGACGGGACCGCCTTCGCCGCCTTTGATAAGGGCTTCCTTGCTATCCAAGCGCAAGTCCGCCTTCTGCTTTTGCACACCGTGACAGCTGATGCAATTATCGAAAAGTATCGGGCGGATCTTCTTTTCAAAGAATTCCGCATCCTCGGCTCGAACGGAGCCGACCGAGAATACCAGAGCCGCGAAAAGGAAAAAAAATCGCGTCATGGAATGAAGCCAAATAGGAAAATACAGGTAGGAAATCGCAAAGGATCAGTTACTCGCTGAGGAAGCGAGTTAAAGACCTCTCCTAATCATAACCCTAAAGCATCCAAGTCGTCCATCAATTTGTCGAGATCATCGGCCGGCTGGTTGGTCCGATTTTCCTGCCGTTTGGGAATTCCGACAGCAGTTCCGACTGCGTTTCGGCCATCGGCGACGAGTTCCCGATCGCGTTCGGCCACCGCTTGCGAGAGTGGGTCACTCACTTCGCCGCCGAATAAGCGGGTGAGGTCGATTTTCAATCCGGAAACGCTGCCCACATCAGCACCGGCGATGGCGGGGCTTTTATATTCTGGGAATATAATCGCCTGTTGCGGGCAAACTCTTGAACAGGCTGGGCATCCTTTTTTGCAATTATCCTGATTGGCCACCAGAATCGTATCGGCCTTGTCGACATCGTAGACGCCGAAGAGACAGAAATCGAGACATTCGAGGCAGTTGGTACAACGCGAATAATCGATCACCGGGTACCAGCGACGACCGGGTGGGGCGAGCAGTTGTTCCTTGCTGAACGGATTGGCGTTTGTCGGAGCTTCGGCCGGTTCATTCTTGACGGGAGTCAACAATCCTAACTGAACGAAGCTCGGCTTGAATTCAGTGGTGGTTTTCTGTTCCCGGCGGGTCTTACACTCCTGATAGATCCGGCGGATTTCCTGGACGTAAGCCTCCGGTAAATTCGAATCCCGCAAATCGAGGCAATAAATGTGTCGATCCGGAACAGGTCCCTGCACGCCGATCGCTTTATTTTCTTCGGGACTATCCGTGGGCGTGTCTTCTTCGTCTTCGCGATCCTCGGCCGCTTTAAGTTGAATTTCGCCGAGATTCCCCTTGATACCAATGCGATCCAACAGCCAGAAGGCCGCCCGGGAGTAAAGCCAGGACAGCACGACCATATCACCGGCGACATTGCCCAGAAATAGCCGACCCGTATGATCGGGGGACAGATCGTACAGGTTGGGGATAATCGAAACTTCCAGGCCCGGTTCCATAATCAGCGCGGCGGCTATGCTCTCTTCGAGCGAGCGCTTGGCGGGATGTTTACCGGGGGCCTGAGAAAGAATAACGTTGAGCTTATAGCGACTCATAATTTCATTGTAGTTGGCCGATTACAACCTGTTAAGTGAAAACGGTAGTTCTCATTCCCCGTCCGGGACCGCCCAGGGACAGGTGTTATACAACTCGCGGGCGAAGGCAACCGTGAATTTGGTCAAGGTCTTGCGGGTGGTTTCCAAGGGACCGGTGGCCGGCATGCCTATCAGGATTCCGATTCTCGGTACTTGATCCTGTTGGGAAGTCGTCCGAAACTGTTTGAGAATCCATTCGCTGGTACTGAGCTGATTTTGTTGAGCTACCTCTTCCTCGGTCACGAAATGGTGACCGTCCTGAGTCCAATAGTGCAGCATCTGGTCCTGATTTTCGCGTCGAAACAACTGTTCGATGAGGACGATCTGCTGGCGGTCGCCAATTTTCAGATGTTCGACCGATTTCGACACCGGTTTAAAGCCGCGATTGGGCAGGCAGACCTCGGGATGATGGCCCCGTTTAACGAGGCTGCTGGCGGGCCAATACATCACCCAGACATGGACCTGATGGCCGATGGGGTTCGAATAGACCCGGCGAATGATCTGATCGGCCCCTAAAACTTGAGAAATCTCCTTGTCGACGAATTGAGCTTCTCCTTGCCACTCGCCGATCTTTAAGGGCAGGTTTGCCAGGGAGACAGTTTCGTCCTGCATCCAGATGCGCGAGTAACTCTTCCAGCCCAGATAGCCGGAGGCCGCCACGCTCGAGAGGATTATCAGAAGGCAGCTTATGCCCGAAAGAATTCGTTCCGGGGAATGCTCTGGAATAGGAATGACAATAACCGGTTGAGTGCCGGTTCGTTTGGTCGCCAGCAGATTCGAAATCAGGATCGTGATAAACAGGGCGAGCAGAGCCATGCCATAACCGAGCATTTCGTGATAGATGCCCGTGGTCACTACCGTACCGAAGTTTTCCTGCAGAATCCCGGTCACCACTATGCGCATCGTATTGCAGAATATCACGATCGGAATGCTGAAGAGGAAAAGCAATACTCCTCTGCCAAAACTAAATCGGCGGTAATAAGCCACGAATGCGGCCATAGCCGGGATGGTAGTCATCGAACGAATTCCACTGCAGGCTTCGACAATTTCCAACGGGCCGCTGGGGATGTGAATTTCAAAACCCTTGCGAACTACCTCGCAGCCCGAGAGCTTGAGGCCTTGAGTTGCCAAACCGGTGACCAACTCCTGCAGATAAGTGCGAAACGAGAAGAAAATCGCATCGGGTAACGGCAGCGAGAAAAAGATAAACAAAATCGGGAAAAATAGAATTCGAGTTCGAGCCCAACCCCAGGTGCACAGAGCCAGCGAGAGAGTCGCCAGGCTGTAACCGAGGGTCAGCCACCAGAAGACAAAAGTGCTTTCGCTCACTTGCGAAAGGATGTACCAGGCGGGAACTATGCTGGCCATGCCGAGCAACAGGGGCAGGTAGCCAAGTAATGAAGTACCACCATCAGCCGACTTGAAACGCTCGCGATCGTGAAAAAAGATCAGCCAGCAGGAACCCAATGGTATGACGTAATGGCTGGAATAATCGGGCGAGCCGCTCCAGAGCAGGAACAGATGATAGATCAGCCCGGCCCAGGCCAGGCCCAAAAGTACCCAAGCCGCCTGAAAGTATCGGTTTACGAAAATATTCATGACGTCTTGGAAAGGGGATAGTTGCTCGAGCCGCCCGCGGAACGGTCGAGCGGAACCAACTACTTCTTCTTTTCGCCTTCCGGCTCTTTCTTCGAATCCTTCGGTTCTTCCTTCTTGGGATAGCGGGAATTCAAATCGGTTAGCATGCGCACCGCGTCGGCCCGATGGATAAACGCCGATTCGGCGGCGATGGCCCCTTCGAGGTATTTCCGAATTTCATCCGAGAACTTCTTTTCATCCTTCTTTTTCAGGACCGACGCAATGAAGTAAGCGGTGTCGGGGGCTACTTGTTTATTCGACAGAGTAATACTGGTATTCAAAGCCTGCTCGGCATCCGATTCTTTACCGACCTTCAGCAATACCCAGCCCAGCGTGGACCAGGCTTCCGGATTGCGCGACAGGCGATCTTTGTTCACTCCGGCGATTTGAAGTGCACGCTGCTGCTGGGAGGGGGAACTGGTCTGCTCCGCCAGAACCTGAGCCAACTGGTTCGAAGCGAAAAAGTTCGCCGGTTGCGATCTCATCAGGTCTTCGAAAATTTTCTCGGCTTCATCGAGCCGATTTTCGTATCGAGCGAGTAATCCCAAAAGAGATTGCGTTTCCGGGGCCATCGGATCGAGCGTTTTCGCTTGATTAATCGAGATTTTCGCGGCGGCGAGATTACCGGTATCCAGAAGCCAGCCCCCATAGGCCTGATGAACGCGAGCCAGCTTGGGATTTTTCGTGATCGCTTTCTGGAACCACTCCTCGGCCTTGGCCTTATTCGGTTTATTCGCCCACAGCAAGCCCATGGCGACTTCCGGGGGATCGAGAGTGGGGTCTTCGGCCTTGGCCTGGGTCAGTTCGACGAAGGCTTCATCCGCTTTATTCAGATTGAAATAAACTTTGGCCAGTCGCTGCATCAGCGGGGCTGATTTGGGGTCGAGAATTTTCCAGGCCAGATAATGAGTTTTGGCCGATTCCCAGTCTCCTCGATCATCGAATGCCGTCGCCAAGCCTGCATTGGCTTCCTTTTCAAAGATCTTTTTCTGGTCCGAGCTCCATTTGTCCGACTTCGCGAGTGTGAGAGCTGTCTGGCAAGCCAGAATGGTTTCGGTAAATCGGAATTCCGAAAGAGCGATGCTGGCGATTTCCAGGTAGCATTCGGGATGGTTGGGATTTTCTATGACCGCCCGTTCCAGGTTGGTTCGCGCCATCTGAAAAACTTGCAAGCGGGCATTCTGATCGATTTGATTACTGCGAAGAACCGTGAGGAAAAATCGCGCCAGATTCAATCGCGCCGGTGCGATTTTCGGATCTTTCTTCTCGGCATCTTGCAGGAACTTCAGGCATTCATCGAACTGACCTTTGTTGAAGGCTTTCTCCGCCTTGTCGACATCTTCGTTTTTCTTCTCCGCAGTTTTAGTATCCCCCTGAGCGTACAACTGCTGATTCGGGGTGGCGAACCCCGCGAGGGTGATCGTACCCAGAAGAGCCACTCCGACTCGGGAGAGAATAAACGAGCGCATCTATTTCACCTTTTTCATGTTTTCGAGGATTTTGTAGCCGACATCCAGTTCAAATGTTTCCCAGGTCGCCTTCGACATCTTACCGGCGATTTGAAAGTTCTCCCGAGCTTCCGATTTTCTATCCATTTTGAGGTAGGCCATCCCCAAATGAATGTAATAGATCGGCACTTTAGGATTGATTTCGATCAATTGCTTCAGAATCTCACGAGCCTGCTCGGGATGCCCGTTTTCGAGCAGAATTCGGGCAAGAACGTTGCGGGCGCTGGGTGGGAGAGCGTGACGTTCTTCCATTTCCTTCAGTAAACTGGAACTCTGGTCGGCCAGCGCGGGCAGATTCATTCCCCGCAGTTGAAGCCAGGCGCGGCGTTCGATACAGCTAAGATCCTGCGATTCCTTCAGAAGATAGTTGTCGTAGGCCCGTACCGCCTGATCCGCGGCTACGGAATCCCAACCCAGTGTAGTGGATACCGGTTCCGCCTGACGGGCGTAGGCGTCTCCTTTGAGTTTCCAAGCGTTGTTGTAATCGGGCCAACGTTGCAACATCTTTTCCGCTGCCGTAGCCACGTAATCAGTCGCCTCGCCTTCACAGGCCGTCCTCAAGCCCTCATAAATAACATCCGGCTTGGTGGCATCTTCCAGGACCTTATCCAGGAACTTCTGGATGGCCGTGTGAGCAGCGGCTTTATTCAGAGCTCGAATGTAGACATTGATGGCTCCGGCATCCGTCGGAATCTGGTCTTCCACTAGACTCATAGAGGCGATCGCCCGGGAAGATTGGCCTTGATCCAGATAGATGGAAGCCTCCTCTCGTGCGATCCACAAAGTCGCCTTCGACAATTGTTTGAATCGCTGACAAGCTTCCAGAGCAATGTCGTTTCGATTGGCCGCTCGGGCATTCTCGATGAGTAAGGCGATCAGCGTGGGATCGTTGGGTTTTCGTTCGACCGCTTGCTGGATGATCAACAGGCCGGTTTTGGTATCCACAATTCGGACGAGACGAGTCAGCGCGGCCAGCAGTTCGGGTTTATCCTCCCCGCAGGCAGTGATCCCTTTATCGATCAGAGCGATGGCTTCCTTCAATTCCTGTCGGCGAATGTGGATCAGAGCCAGCCCGACGTAGCCGATCGGATTTGATGGCTCGCGCTGCATCACATTCTTCCAGCATCGCTCGACCCGATCTTCCAGTTCCTTTTTGAGCTCGTCGCTCTCCTCGGCATTAAATTTCTTCTGTTGAATCAGTTCGTCCAGAATCGCTAACTGACGAAACTGGCACTTACCGAATTCGGTATAAATGAAGTTGGGAATGTCCTCTTCACCCAGAAAAATCCTGGCCATATTGGAGTATGGAACCCAATAGCCTTTGAGATCGGGATATTGGTCGAAGAATTCGAGGGCGGTGAGGTAGCAGTTGTAATACTGAAGTTTGATGGCCGGGGGCCAGCGGTCCGAAAAGGCCTTCTTTTTGACCTGAAGTAGCATGTCCAACACCATGTAATCCCGCAACCCTTCAAAAGGCATATTCAGATTGCGGTGAAGTTGGATGGCCAGGCAAAGCAAATTGGGATTGGGCGAAGGTGTGGCTTGCTGGGGCGGAGGGAGTGATTTCAGGATCTCCCGAGCCTCTTCTTTATTTCCATTCTGTACGGAATCCTCCGCCAGCAGGCAGATGCACAGCCAATCGCCTTTGGCATAATCGAGTCGCTTTTTGGCTTCGCGACGCATTTCGGGCAGCTTGTTCAACTGCCGGTTTTTCAAGATGCAGTAGATGAGCATCGTCTGATCGTGCGGATCGGCCTCCAGAGTTTCCATGGCCTTCAAGCGGTTGCTTACCCGGGAATCCTCCGAACGGAATTTAGCGAGCTTTTCTAAAGTACTCTTCATCTTGTCCGTGTCGAGGGTCAGAGCCGCGACTTCAAACTCCCGCCAGGATTCCATGGCTTCGTTTGAGTGCATCTCCCCGCGGACTTCTTTCAAGCCGTAGTAGCCAACGAAAGTCAAAACTCCGGCGAAAAGAATCAGAACGAGGGAAATACCGCGCCGGGAAAGCCCGAATCGGTGGGCAAATTCGACGGGCATTTCTTCGAATTGGTATCTCAGCGCATTCCATGGGGAGAGGACGATGGAAGTGAGAATAGGAGGGGAAGCAGTTTCTCGGTATGCACTCATGGTGTAATGGCGTGGATTGAGAATTTCCCACTATTTAGAGCAGTGGAAATCTCCCTCTATTCTACCTGCCGCACTTCGGTCAGCCCAATAAATTGCGCCAGAAAATGAGAGCCAGGATCGCTACAACCGGAAATTGACCTACTTGCCGGCTCCCAATTCCTGGATCTTCCCCCAAAGTTCCTCGGAAACGGGCATGACACTGAGTCGACCGATCCGTACCAGTTCCCAGTTCGCGAAAATCGGATCGGCTTTGATGGTCTCCAAGGTTACCGGCACGCTCAAGCGACGTTGCGGCTTCACTTCCACCATGACGCTCTTCTGGTCGCCGGCCTCCGGATCTTCCGTCGGACCTCGGCTGACCACCATCTCCCCCACGATCTGCTTCTCTTTTCCGGTGTGATACAGCAGAACCTGGTCCCCCTTGGCCACGCTCCGAAGATGTTTTCGAGCCAGCGCGTTCGTGACGCCGGTCCACCAGGTTTTCTTGTCGTGGAGCAGTTGATCGTAGCTGTACTCTTCCGGTTCCGATTTGAACAACCAGTAAGCCATGTAAACTCCTAGCGCGAGTGAATGCTAGTCCTTTTCGAACATCGGTTTAAGAATGTCGATGACGTTGGAAAAATCATCCGTCCATAGAGGAGTACTCGGGCCAAAACGGGTGGGGATCCAGGGGCTTCTGCGCAGCTCCTTAAGGTCTTCGACATTCCGGAGGACGATGACCCACTGACAGGGAAACTGCCCCTTTTGAAGATCCGAATCTCCCTGATTGTCGCGCACTTCCAAAGGTGGATCGAAGCTCGAGCCAATTTTTGCGAGTACTGGCGGCAAATCGAGATAGCGATTAGACACGTGGAACAGAAGCATGCCGCCCGGCGCCAATTTCGACAAATACATCTCGACTGCTTCCCGGGTGATCAGATGAATCGGTATGGAATCGGAAGAGAAGGCATCGAGGATCAAAAGGTCAAATTTTCCATCCGGTTCTTCCTTCAGACGCAGTCGGGCATCGCCGACGTGGAAAGTCTGGGAGTTCGCCGGAGAATTTTTGATGAAGTGGAAATATTTCTCATTCTGAGCGATTTGAATCACTGCCGGATCGAGTTCGTACAGAATCCAATCCTCATTGGGCTTGGCGTAGCTTAGCATTGAGCCGATCCCCAAACCGACCACGCCGACCGTCTTGATCGGTTGGCTGACATCACTCCTTCGCCAGCGCAACATAACGCTTCCAGCAGGTCCGCGCGGATGGTAGTAGGTCAGAGGTTCATTTATCCGAGCCGGGTCGAGCCACTCCTGGCCATGGATTGTTCGACCGTGCACCAGACGGATGAACGGATAATCGGGATCCAGAGTGACCTTCAAAACTCCCAGATAATTTCGTTCGCGGAGCAGCACATTTCCAGTGGCGCCGGCATCGAAGGCGCTCAGGGCGGATACTACCAGCAGCGCCAGCATAAACCGGAGGGGCCGATCCACCAGTGTGAAAATATAGATCATCGGCAAGCCGTAGAGCAAGGCTCCTCGGAGACTCACCAGGGGGAGGCCGGACGATTCGTGCAGGGAATGGATAATACTCTGTATGGCAGCCAGTTTCAGCAGGGCCATGATTGCACCGATAGCCACAGCAAGGGCAGTCGGAATCAGCACATCTTTCCAATCGAATTTTGCCGTTTCCGGCGTTGGGCGGATCCGACTCGCGAGGATCAGCATCATGGGATATTCGATCAAGCCTAAGCGCTGGAAAATGAATGGAGCGAGGAGGGCGTTGAAAGCACTGCCGAGCACTCCGCCAAGCGCAATCCACAGAAAGTAGGCAGTTAAATGATCCGGCGTCGGCCGGTCTTTCGCTAATACGCCGTGACATAAGAGGCAGATCAAAAAAAATGTGATGAGATGAATGCCCAGAACGACAAAAACCGGATCGGCGGCTTCGATTAATAGGACAAAAAATAACGCAAGGATAGAGATCGATGTGGCCGTGGAAACGAATTTGAGTGGGACTCGAATTATTGAACTGAAAGCCCAAATAAAAGACAGGAAGTAGAGACCCAGGGGAGCCATCCAGAGCAGGGGCATGGAGGCAATGTCGGTGGTAATGCAGGTCGTCACGCCTTGCAACAGACTGGAAGGAAGGAAAGCCAACCCAATCCAGCGAAGTATCCGGGACGTCGTCAGAGGTTCCGATTTTTCCGGGACGGCTTCTGTGGCATGCGTTTTTCCTCCCGCAAAGATACCGCAAAAGAGAATCAGCCCAATCAAAATGTAAAAGGCATACCGCCAGGTCTCGGCTTGTTCCGCCAGTCGCAGTTTCGGTTCTATCCACAGCGGATAAGCGATGAGTAGGGCCAGGCTTCCCAGGTTACTGGCCGCGTACAGAAAGTAAGGATCGTTCGCAGAGGAATGATCCGTCTGGCTAAACCAGCGTTGCAACAGCGGGGCAGTCGTCGAAACCGCAAAAAAGGCCGGTCCCACTCCAAAGAAAAGTGTTTTCAGCAACCACAGAATGGGAGACTCGTTTTCGGACGGCGACTGGTTTTGGAGCGAAATCGGAACGGTCATCGCCGCCACTACCAGGACAACGAGATGAAGAATCATCTGACGGTTGGCCGGTACGTTCCGAGTCATAAAGTGGCTGTAGAGGTACCCCAGAAGCAGAACGGCCTGAAAGAAGACCAGACAGGTGTTCCAGACCGCCGGGGACCCGCCTACCGAGGGCAGTAACATCCGGCCCACGAGCGGTTGGATGGCCATTAAGAGACCAGCACTTACCAGCAGAGTGAGGGAGTAGAGAATCGGCGCCACGAAGGTCCCCTGAGTTTAGACGGAAATCGGCTGCTTCAGAAATCCGCTTGCCTCGCGTACCTGTTCCATGGTAGCGATCGCTTCCGCACGAGCTTTCCGGGCCGATGTCCGGAGGACATCTTCCACATAATCGGGCCGGGACGCTAGCTCTTTTCGCTTTTCCCGGAATGGACCGAAGTAGCCATTAACCTTCTCGAGCAGCATCTTTTTCGAGTCGCCGTAGCCGAGGCCTCCCGCCCGGTAGCGGTTGGCCAGTTCGGCAATTTCAGTTTCGTACGCGAACAGGCTGAAAAGGGTGAAAATCGTATCGTTTTCCGGGTTCTTGGGAGCTTCGACCGGAGTGGAATCTGTGACAATTCCCATGATGGTCTTCTTAAGCGGATTCCCTTCGGCGAAAATTTCGATGGTGTTCCCGTAAGATTTGCTCATTTTCTGGCCGTCGACTCCGGGAACTTTAGCCCCGACGTCCAGGCGATGCTCTGGCAGCGGAAAAACTTCCTTCCCGTACGCTCGATGGAACTTCTCGGCCAGATCGCGGGTAATTTCGATGTGCTGCACCTGATCCTGGCCTACAGGCACCAGATTGGATCGGTAGATCAGAATATCGGCCGCCATCAGAACCGGATAAGTGAACAGGCCGATACTGGCTTCGATACCCTTGGCAATTTTATCCTTGTAGGAATGGGCTTTTTCCATCAGGCTCATGTTGGAAACCGTGCCGAGAATCCAGGCCAGCTCGCAAACCTCTGGCACGTCCGATTGCCGGAAGAGCAGGGCTTTGGAAGGGTCGAGGCCGAGAGCGAGATAGTCCAGCGCAACGTCCCGAACATGTTCCAGACGCGTTTTGGCGTTCTGAATAGTTGTCATCGAGTGGTAATCGGCAATGAAGTAGAAGCATTCCCCCTCATTTTGAAGAGCGATATGCTGGCGAATGGCACCAAAATAGTTGCCGATATGCAATTTGCCGGACGGCTGGACGCCGCTGAGTATGCGTTTCAATTTCATGAGATCGATATTCCCTGTTTTCAAACGAAATGTTAGATTAGTCGCGATTCTCCCGGAAACAACGGAAGGACAAGCTATGGATGGCCCGGTTCGCGACGATCGCATGTTCAAGATGGAAACCATCTTGCTGGATGCGCTGAAGGTCGCACTAGCGAATCCGCAGGAACATCGCCTGTTCCGATCAGGAAAACTCGATGGACTTTTCCCATCCAAAATGGGACTGTCCCTGGAGGCGTCCAACCACGCTCTGCGCAATGAATTGCTCGAAATTACCCGCACCGAAGCACGCGGGCCCATTAGCCTGGAATGGGTTCGAATAACGCCGCGCGGTGTGGAATTCGTTTATTCCCACGATGCTCCCCGGGCCGTGCTGGGGGAGATTCGTAACGTCCTGATCTCCGCCAAGTCGGGGGTACCGGGCCTGGTCGCCGATATGCGAAATAAGCTCGAAGCAATTTCGCAAAAATTTTCCCAAGAAATTGAAAGTTATGTGAGTCGGCTCGATTCTCTGACGGCCCGCGTGGAAGAGACGATTCGGCGGATGGATGCGACGGGGCCGTTGCTGGCCGATCCTCTTCAGGCGCTGATTCCCTGGGGCTACGATGCCCTCGCTTATCTGGAACAGCGCAAGCAGATGACCGGCAATTCGGTCTGTCCGATGCCGGAACTCTTCGATGCCATCCATCCCAAGCACCCGAGCCTGACTATTCCCGCTTTTCACGATGGGCTTAGACGCCTCGCTGATAACCGGGCTCTGAGAATGCACCCGGCTCGCGAAATTCCGAAACCGGAGTTTGCGCTGCTGGACGGCTCCCGGATGCTTTACAGTCTCGAGCGTTGAGAGAAATTGCCCGCTTTACTCTACCTGACCGTCTTCCCTAAATTTTCGGTCGGGCTTTTCCTGCAATTCCCCTCAAACTTGCCCAAATCCACGTCAAATTCTCTTTTAGGGTCTTGTAACCTCTGTGTATGATGGGAATTAGCGAGAAATGCCATTGACGACCTGAATACAAGCGTTATAAGCACCCGCAGCCGAAGGGGGATATTGCATCCTCCACGTAGGTTACCATTTGCATAGAAGGATACTGCCGTGTCCTGTGGGGGACCGTATCGGGGGATTCGGTCGGCAGTTTATCGGGAGGTTTCGACATGCGACCCGTAGGTATTATTTTTGTTTTTCTGAACTTGATACTCTCCATTGCTACCTGCGCGCTCATCGTGGTCGTCTACACCACTCGCACGAACTGGAAGAAAGAATACGACCGGGCCAAAGACCTGGCCTTGGTAGCCGAGGCCGCTTACAAGAGTGAAAAACAGACTCACGATAACGATTTGAAAGGTCGCGAAGAACGAATCTCGGCTCTCAACAGCCAGATCGATTCCATGAAGAACGCGGTTTCGACCGCGGAAGCCGCCAAGGTTCAGGCTTTGAAAGACCTGGCCGATTACAAGAAGACGACGACCGGGGACAATTCCGACAAGGCCAGCATGACGGCCCAAATCACTCAGCTGGGCAAAGAACTCGAATCTCTGAAGGCGGAGCGGCAGAATCGCGAGGCGATGATCATTCAGCTCGAAAAGGAAAAGAACGTCGAGCGGAAGGATCGCGTCGAAGCGGAGCAGAGATTGGCTGGCTTGCAATCGCGCAACCAGAAACTCGCAAATGACTTTGCCGATCTGACGAACAAATATCAATCCATTGAAAAACAGATGGGTAAGTTGGGGCTTTCGAATCCGAGCATTCTGAATAATGATGCTCCGCCGCCGCCGAAGGGAGTCGCTGGCTCAGTGACGGCTGTGAATGATCGCGGTCTCACCGAAATATCCATCGGATCTGATTCGGGAATCAAGGAAGGCAACGAATTGTTCGTGGCCCGGTTTAACGAGAAAAATCCTTCCGCTTCTACGCTACTGGGAACGCTGCGGATCAGCCGTTCGGAGCCGAAGAAAGCCATTGGCTACTTTACTCCTGCAGCGACTTCCAACATCAAGAAGCCGAGCGTGGGGGACACGATTCTGACCTCACTGGCCTCGAAATAATTCAAGTCTTAAGCGATTAATGTTAGTAGAAGCGAACTCTAGTGTTCCCTCGAGTTGAACGAAGCGTCCGACCGTACAAGGGATTTGGACATCGGTATTCTGGAGATACTCCATGGCGAAGGTTAAAGAAACGGTCAAACCGGGTAACGACGTCTATACAGGCTTGCAAGGCCTGACCCTGCTGGCCTCGGTTATCGGATGCGTGCTGTTGGCGCTCGATCTGAATTCCTACGAATCTCGGACTCCGCCGCCGCTGCCCACGCTGCAGATTCCCAGCGCTCAGAAAACGCAGTCGGCCCCGGCGGCTCCGCGTACGGCTTCTCCGGCCGAGAACAAAGACACTCCGGAAACCAAGGACGGAAAGAAAGACGGCGCGATGCGAGAACCGCTTTCTATTCCCGCCGAACCCGGATTGCCAAAATTGCCTTCCACAGTCAGTACTAACTTTCCGGAACCCGCCTTACTTCCCAAATTAATGGATGAGCCGAAGTCGGCCGGGCTCATTCTGCCGGCCAGCGCGACCGAACCTGTCAAGGTGGAAGAACCCAAACCGATAACCGTTCCCCAGCTGAAGCCGATCCCGAATGACGATCCGCCGCTGTCGGTAAAGCCCTACCAGATCCCGAAATAATGAATTTTGGATCTCGCCCAGTTCTGCCCCGCCCACTTAGAATCTCTTCATGACAGAATCGTGGGATGCAGTAGTCATCGGAGCCGGTGCCGCCGGCTTGATGGCGGCCATTGCCGCTTCCGAACGAGGGCGCAGAATTCTGGTCCTCGAAAAAAACCGCAAGCCCGGTGTCAAAATTCTCATGTCCGGCGGTACCCGCTGCAACATTACGCACGATTGCGAAAATCGCGATATTGTCAAAGCGTTTGGTCCCAACGGCTCTTTTCTGCACGCTCCTCTCGCCCACTTCGGCGTTCGGGAAGTCATTCAATTTTTTCAGGGCGAAGGCGTCGCCACCAAAGTCGAAGACACCGGTAAAATTTTTCCGGTCAGCAATAAAGCGGCCGATGTGCTCGAGGCCCTGGTGAAGCGCGTTCAAAGAGTGGGCGCTCAGCTGGCTCTGGAAGAGTCGGTTACCGAGCTGAAAAAAGACAGTTTGGGCTTCGAGATCGTGACCACTCGTCGAACGATGCAAATCCCTAAAGTTTTGCTGACCACCGGCGGGCAATCCTATCCCGGTTGCGGAACCCGAGGTGAAGGGTTTGCATTTGTCAGCCAGTTGGGGCACACGATAGTTCCGCCGAAACCGGCTTTGGTCCCGATTCAAGTCCAGGCCGACTGGGTGGGGGAGCTTCGCGGCATTACTCTTCCCGATGTTTCCCTCAAGGTGCTGGAAAATGGCAAAACACTGAGTTCCCGCCGTTCCGGATTTCTGATGGCCCACTTTGGTTTAACCGGGCCGGCTCCCCTAGATGTTTCCAAGTCGATCAGCCGGCATCCGCAACCCGGTTCGCTCCTATTGGAAATCGATTTTCTACCGGCGATGTCGGAAAATCAGTTCGATGAATTCCTTCAGAAAGAATCTCTGGCTTCGGGGAAGAAGCAGCTTGCCGTGGTGCTCAGCGAACTTCTGCCGCGACGTCTGGCCGATATGAGCCTGCTTCAAACCGGTTTGCAGGTCGATCGCAAGGCCGCGGGGCTGAGCAAGGCCGATCGGCTCAAACTCGTTCAGTGGATCAAGAAATTGCGAATTCCGATTCGGGGTACCCTGGGCTTTGAAAAAGCCGAAGTGACTACGGGTGGCGTGAATCTGAAAGAAGTCGATTCCCGGGATATGCAGAGCAAAATTGTCCCCGGATTGTACCTCGCTGGCGAAATTTTAGATCTCGATGGTCCCATCGGAGGATATAACTTTCAATCGGCGTGGAGCACGGGGCACCTCGCAGGTGCGAATCTCTAAACTCTGACTCATTATGGCAGATTGGATTACCGCTACCGGAGCCGACACCTCGACTTATCGCGGTCTGGATCGGATTTTCGAGTACACCAACTGGGATGGCAAACTCACGCCGACCAATTGCGGCCTGGCCGCCTCTGCGACATATCTGACTCATCTGGGAAAATTTCCTCCCTTGCCGGAGGAGGCCGCCCAGATCATGAACGCTTTGGAAGCGGACCATCCTCCCAACATTTTTTTTGGAAAATTTGGTACCAGCCGGGGCAGAGTCGAGCGAATGTGTGCGGCGTATGGCACCCAGCTGGATTTTTTTGAAGAGGAAGAAACCCTTAGAAATTATCTCGATCAGAATAAACCGGTTATGGTCATGTGTCAGATGCCCGGAAAGCAGATTCTGGGTCTGCATTTTCCCTCCGGGCACTGGATGGTCGCCTATGGTTATGACTCGAACAATATTTTTCTCAGCAATTACGGATCCATGACCTGGCCGGAATTTCGGGAGGTTTGGGATGGTTTCATCCCTGGCCTGATTCGGATGCGGAATATTGGTCTGATAGCGAAGGACTTGAACGTTTCATGAACCACTATGTGACCCATCTGGAAGCGGCAATCGACGGCACGCGGTTACCGTTCGGTCAATTGCACGGAATGCACGCCGGCCGGCCGATTTGGGTGCGGTACGATCTCGAGGCGATTCGCAAAGCGGTGACGCCGGACGAGATAGCCAAGCGACCCCCCAGTCTGTGGCGCTATCGCGAACTCCTTCCGCTTCCAATGGATGTGGAACCGGTGTCGCTGGGCGAAGGTATGTCTCCGCTGCTGAACTGCCCGCGCCTGGCCGAGCATCTGGGGTTAAAGAACCTCTGGGTGAAAGACGAATCGCAGCTACCGACCGGCTCCTTCAAATCCCGGGGAATGACGGCCGCCGTCAGCATGGCCAAGTGGCTTGGTGTGAAGCGGATCGCCTTGCCGACGGCGGGTAATGCCGGAGGTGCGGCCGCAGCCTATGGGGCCCGAGCAGGCTTGGAAGTTTATGTCTTCATGCCCGCCGACACGCCTTCCATCAATCAGATGGAAACGGCGATGTTCGGGGCCAAAGCGTTTCGAGTCAATGGGTTGATCAATGACTGTGGGAAAATAGTCAAAGATCGTTCCGCGGAAATGCAGTGGTTCGATTTTTCCACGCTCAAGGAGCCTTATCGCCTCGAAGGCAAAAAAACGATGGGGCTGGAGATTGCCGAGCAATTTGGCTGGGAATTGCCCGATGTGATTCTTTATCCTACCGGCGGAGGAACAGGCCTGATCGGTATGTGGAAAGCCTTCCAGGAACTGAAAGAACTCGGCTGGTTGAAGTCGAACCAGATGCCCCGCCTGTACAGCTGCCAGGCCGAAGGGTGCGCCCCGATCGCGACGGCCTACGCGAAAGGGGAACGTTTCGCGGAACTGTTCCCGAATGCTCATACCTTGGCCAGCGGTTTAAGAGTGCCGGTGGCCGTGGGAGATTTCATGATTCTGGATGCCATCCGAGCTAGCGGCGGGCAGGCGCTGACTGGATCCGAGGACAGCATATCCCGATGGATGTCAACGGGCGGTCAACTCGAAGGGATCAGTTTCTGCCCGGAAACGGCCATTTGTCTGGATGTTCTGGCCCAGCTACAAGCTCGAGGAGAAGTGAAGCCCAAAGAGCGTGTGGTGGTTTTCAACACCGGCGCGGCCCAGAAGTATCAGGAGGCCTATTCCTTCGAGCTGCCTCTCTATTCACCTCCCGCTTGACTCAGCGGCCCTTACCCGGATAGGTCGCCAGTTCCGTGATCACTTTGTCCATGAAGACATCGTGATCGGCCATAGGAAGTTCCGGGAATAGCTGGCATTCAAAGGCCAGGGCCGTCAAAAGCGTATCTTTGCGGACGTGCCGAAGCAGCTTATCGTAATAGCCCTTGCCATACCCGGCCCGGCCACCGCGTCTATCGAAAGCCACGCCGGGAACCATCACCAGATCGAGCTCATCTGGAGGAAGGTGCTTTTCCGGCAATTTGCGAAGTTCGGGTTTAGGTTCGAGGATCTGGAAAGTGCCTAGGGAGAGTTCTTCCATGCTGGTCAGATGAAAGAGTTCCAGCTCTCCCTGAGCGTTGCACCACGGAACGACAATTCGCTTGCCCGACTCCAGTGCGGCCGGGAGTGCTGCTCGCGTGCGTACTTCGCTGCGGATGGAGATGTAGTACATGACAGTTCTGGCCGTAGCATATTCCGGCTGGTTGAGAAATTTGTTCAGGATGATCGCACTTAAACCGTCTTTGTTCTCCAACTTGTTGCGGGCGGCCTGAGCTGCGTCTCGAAGGATTTGTTTGGCGGAGGGGTCTGCCGCAGCGGTCATATCTATCTCTTAAAGGGAATTGAACGAAGAATTTATAGAGCGCGGGGGAGCACCGAGAGTAAAAGGGTGGATTTTTCGGATTCTCCGCGAACAATGATAATATCTAATCGTACAAAAACCGGTCTCTCTCCCCGGAGTTGAAAAATGGCTCTAACGTCCGCTCAATTGGAAAAGCAGAAGAAAGAAGCAGAAGAACTGCTTTTTGCCGGACCGGAGACTCTCGGGTTCGCCAAAGCACTTTTCTTCGGCCACTTTCATCAGAATCTGATTTTTCCTTATCCCGAACTGAATTCTGAACAGAAACAGATCGTCGAAACGGCCCGCGCCCAGGTGCAGAAATTCGCCGATGAAAAAATCGATGCCCGACAGATCGACAAACTGGCGGATATCCCGCGCAGCGTGATCGATGGTCTGGCGGAACTCGGCGTGCTGGGAATGACTGCACCCAAGGAATTCGGCGGGCGGGAATTCAAACAGCAGGCTTATTGCAAAATCATGGAAATCCTCGGTGGGCATTGTGCTTCCACTGCGGTATTCGTCAATGCCCACCACAGCATTGGAATTCGAGCCTTGTTGCTGTTCGGGACCAAGGAACAGCAGGCTCGCTGGTTGCCCGATCTGGTCAGCGGTAAGAAATTGGCGGCATTTGCTCTGACTGAGCCCAACGCCGGTTCCGATGCCGCTAATGTGCAAACCACTGCTACACCGACAGACGATGGTACCGGTTACGTTCTCAACGGGCAAAAGCGCTATATCACGAACGCGGCCATCGCTCAGGTTCTGACGGTAATGGCACGAACGCCCGTGCCCGGAAAGCCCAACGAATCTCGGATCACGGCCTTCCTGGTCACTCCCGATATGCCCGGTTTTGAAGTTGTGGAAGCCCGGGCGGAGAAGATGGGGATTCGCGGCACGGCGACCGGCAAACTTCGCTTTACGAACATGCGAGTCCCCAAGGAAAACGTTCTGGGTCAGGTCGGCAAAGGGCTGCGCGTGGCGCTGACGGTACTCGATTTCGGTCGTACGACTTTCGGGGCCAGTTGTACCGGAGCGGCCAAAGTGTGCGTTGAAGCTATGACGAAGCACGCCAAGCAGCGCGTGCAGTTCGAACAGACGCTTTCTGAATTCGAGCTGGTGAAGAAGAAAATTGCCTTCGCGGCGGCCCACACTTTTGCCATGGAGGCCATGACTCAGATTTGCGCCGCGTTCATCGATCAGGGTGCGGAAGACTACATGCTGGAGACCGCGATTCTGAAGGTTTTTTCCACGGAACACCTGTGGACGATCGTCTTCGATTGCATGCAAATCTTCGGTGGACAATCCTATTTCTGCAACGAACCGTACGAGCGCTGGATGCGCGATGCTCGCATCAACACTATCGGTGAAGGCGCAAACGAAGTTCTGAAGTCTTTCATCGCCGTGGTCGGTTGCCGGGGTCCGGGGATGCAACTGGATGCGATGCGGAAGAATATGATCAAGCGGCCCTGGGTGGGCCTCACCGATGGCATGAGTTTTGTCGGCTCGCAGATTCGAGATCGAGTGACCCGTCTGGACATTCCGATGCAGAGCTATGCCCTTCGCAATGTGGCTCGGGAACTGGGTTATCGAGTCAAAAAACTGGGTCAGGCGCTGCCCTTTGTCTTCCTTCGAGCCGGTACGGAAGCGAAGTTCCTCGTCAGTCAGTATAACCATGAACGGCTTGCCGATATTGCGATGGATCTTTATGCCAGCAGTTGCGTGCTGAGCCGTCTCGATTATCTCCTTTCTCGAAACGATTCCGATGCCGCCCAAATGGAAGCGGGTAAATACTTCCTGATGCTGGCTTTTGATCGCATCGATCAGAATTTCGTGAATTTGAAACAGAATCACGATGCACAAACCACCCGCACAGCCGACGCCGTGATTCAGAGTTTTAAATAAACTGAATCGGAAGAAGGTTTTTTCAGGCTCTTGGGAAAGGGAAATCGCATGCAACTGGCCAAAGTGCGTCTGAGCACGGGAGAAATTCGCGTTGGAAGTTTAGTTGGGAATAAACTCCAGCTTTTCGCTCCATCTACGCAACTCGGCCTGCTGCTGGCGTCCACGGGTCCGCTGAAAACGGCCCAAGAACTCGAGAAGGCCAGTACTGAGAGCGTATTTGTAACTGATGTTCGGTTTCTGGCACCCGTCGATCATCAGGAAGTCTGGGCGGCCGGTGTGACTTACAAGCGGAGCAAAATTGCCCGCGAAGAAGAGTCGGCGGGGGCGGCCCAGTTTTACGATAAAGTCTATTCCGCGGACCGGCCCGAGCTGTTTCTGAAAGCCATTGCCGAGAAGGTTGTTCCTCCGGGCGAGGGTGTTCGTATCCGCAAGGACAGCAAATGGAATGTCCCCGAGCCGGAATTGACACTGGTCGTTTCGCCATCGAAAAAGATTGTCGGCTATACGATCGGCAACGACATGAGTTCCCGTGATATTGAGGGAGAAAATCCACTCTATTTGCCGCAGGCAAAGATTTACAATCAATCCTGTTCGCTGGGACCGGTGATCACTCTGGCAGAGTCCATGCCCGCACTTTCGGAAGTGACGATCCGCCTGACAATCGAACGGGCCGGGCAAACGGCTTTTGAGGGGAGTACGAGCTTTTCGCAATTCAATCGCACACCGGAAAGTCTGGTGCAATGGCTGACCAAGGAAAACGATTTTCCCCACGGTGTGCTTTTGCTGACGGGTACGGGAATTGTGCCGCCTGATAGCTTTAGTCTGGCCGCCGGGGATGAGGTGTCGATCGAAATCACCGGCATCGGCGTTTTGCGAAATCCGGTGATTTGAAACCTATTTCTTATCTTTCTTGGGCACCGGCAATTTGGGTATCATCCAGCCGGGCACAAAAAGATTATTTTTCTCGGCAATTTTCATGATCGCCCTGGGATATTCGGGCCATTTACCTTCGGCATTTCTCAGCATTTCCAAAGCTTCTTTGCCTTCCGGAGTTCCCTTCTTGGTTTCGATCTCCTCCTCGATAAATCTCTTCACCTCGGCAGGCATTTCACTTTTGGTCGTTGCTTTTACCAAAGGAGCCGGAGGAGTGATTTGCGTTCTCTTGAGGTATTCCGAAACGGCGACAGCAAATTCGGGCCACTGTCCCCGGTAGGGTTCGACATCGTTTTTCCAGCTTTTCTTGGCCGTTTTGTCTTTTTTTTCCACCTCCTCCATCATGGCCAGCAGTTTCGAGGGCAATGCCACACGAAATCGAACCCCATCGTTTGGTCCCGGCAGCAAGGTCCGGTGGCTGAGCATATTTAAGCGAGCTACTAATTCGTATTTCTGAATTTCGTCCCCTTTGCTCGCGGCCTTACTGAGCTCCAGTAATTGGTTCTTCTGAACGAAATTCACTTGGTTGCTGAGGTTAATTACGTAACTGTTCCAGAGTTGCTTGTTGGCTTCCATCGATTCGATGGCGGCCACCATGTAGGCTTCGCTCCAGTGCGTTTGGGCGAAATGCCAGCGTTCTTTGCGGGACTCATCTTCGAGTTTCCATTTTTCCAGTAACGCCAGGCGGTCCTTGGCGTTGGTGGTTGCTTCATACTCTTCGCGATGGGCCTTGGGAAGCGTCTCTAGCCATTCTCGGGATTTCTGTTCCTTGATTGCCGCCAGTCGGAATTCAGAATTCGAGGCGGTAATAAGTGCCCGGTTCTTTTCCGGCATCTGTTGAAGCCAGGAAACGTAGCGTTCCATGATCTTCTCCAAATGCTGTCGTTCCGCGACAGGAAGTTCGAAGAGTTCCTTATCCAGTTTGCGGATCTGTTCCTGCCGTTCGGGCGACAGACTTTGAAAGATCGCCAGTTGCTGCCGGAGATAAAGAGGGTTCAGCGCGGCCGTGGAGTTCGTATCGGGGGCGGGTAAAGCCTCGGTTGCCACGAGAAGTGCCAGGGCGGCCGCCAGTATTCGCCAGGCTCGCATGTACTTGCTCCGTTATTCTTTTTTGACATTCCCGAAGTATTCGGGCGAGTCCAGATCGTGAAGCGTCTGAATATCGTCGACGTACTTGTACAGATGCAGGTGTTCTAAAATTCGCTGTTCGCGGGCCACCTGAGCATCCTTTTCCCGCTCGGCCTGCCTGGCTCTATTTGCCAGCAAAGCGCTCCGTCCGAAAAAGCCGAACGCCAAACCTACTAACACCGCCAAGCTGAAAAGGATGCGCGGAAAAGGTGCCTTGGGAGGAGCGGAAATCGTGGGCACGAAAGGAGCTTCCGATTTCACCGCGGAAGCGAACGGCGGTGAAGTCTTAGTCACCAGAATCGGTTCGATTTTCGAAATCGTCTTCTCGGTGAAGGCTTTCGAAGGCTCCACTTTCGGCAGAGTGTCGAGTAACTCCCAGGTTTTTTTGTAAGCTTTCAGCCGTTCCCGGCTCTTCGCATCCGCCTGCAATCGGGATTCGATTTCCTTCTTCTTCCTGGCATCCAACTCACCATCCAGATAGGCGATCAATTCTTCATCACCTTCATCGGGAAGGCCCTCGGAGTTGGGATTCTGATCATTCTTCATCCGCATCTCCAGTTTCGGGGGCTCGTTCTCCATCCATGTAAATGTAGGGTTGTAAAACTTCCCGCAATTTGGCTCGGGCCCGGCTCAAAAGTGACTTCACTGCCTTGACGGAAAGTTGCATGACTTCGCCAATCTCTTCATAGCTCATTTCCTCGAACTTGTTGAGAATCACGGCGATTTTCTGACGCTCGTTGAGTTCATTCAAGGCTTCCCGAATTCGATCGGTCAGCTCGGTATGCTGAAGATTCTGAGTCGGAGCCGGGTGTCGATTTTGTTCGAGGCGATTTACCGGGGCTAGATTCAGAGCCTGGGAATCCGTGGGACCCAGAGGAACCGTATGTCGCTTCTTCCGGTCCCGGATGGCATTGAGTGCCAGATTATTGGCAATGGTGAACAGCCAAGTGGCAAACTTGGCTTTTGGACGATACTTCTTGCGATTGCGATACACGCGCAGAAAGGCTTCCTGAGCGAGATCCTCGGCTTCCTGTTTGTCCCCCAGAATGTGATACATCACCCCCACGACGCGATGCTGGTACTCCTCCACCAGTTCGCCGAATGCGAGCGGATCATCATCTCGGACGCGCAGCATCAGGCGAATCCCCGGGTCGCGGAGGGCCATCTGTGCGCTGGTGTTACCGATAGGCACGTTTTAGTGTCTCAAATGACAATCGCCAGGGAAAGTAATTCAATCCATCCTACCTTAAAACTCAGGCCTTGGCGAGAGTTTCCAGTTCGACTTTCCGCCGTAACTGACCGCAGGCTGCATCGATATCCGCCCCTTTGCGCTTGCGGACTTTAACGCTGATGCCGGACTGCTTTAGAGCATTAATGAACTGCATTTGAGAATCGGATTGAGGTCTTTGAAAGGGCAAGCCTTCCACTTCGTTCCAGGGGATGAGATTTACGTGGGCTATGCGGCCTCGAAGCAGCGCGGCCAGTTCCCGAGCGTGCAACGTGCTATCGTTCAGCCCGCCCAACAAAATGTACTCGTAGGTGACCTGCCGCCCGGTTTTTTCGACGAAATAATCGCAAGCCGAAAGAATATCCGCGATACCGGTTTTTTCGTTGGTGGGAACTATTTTGGATCGCAGTTCATCATTCGGGGCGTGTAACGAAACGGCCAAGTGGTACTGTTTTCCAGAATCGGCGAGCCGGCGCATCTTGGCCGGCAAGCCCACCGTGGAGATCGTGACATGTCGGGCCCCGATTCCCAAGCCGTCGGGATTCCCGGCGATTTCCAGGGCTTCCAGAAGGTTATCGAGATTCGCCAGAGGTTCCCCCATGCCCATGACGACAATGTGTGTCAACCGCTCCTCGGGGCCTGTGAGATTCCGGAGACGGATCAATTGTTCCAGGATCTCCCCGGAAGTGAGGTTGCGATCCACGCCATTTAATCCGCTGGCACAAAAGACGCATCCCATAGCGCAACCCACCTGCGTGCTGATACAAGCCGTTTTGCGAGGGCTTTCCTGAATCAGCACCGATTCGATGGTGCGATTATCGCGCAATCGAATCAAAAGTTTGTGCGTTCCATCTGTAGCGACGAGATGTTTGTCGATTTTTGTGCTTAATGGCGCAAATTGTTCCGTCAGCAGCGTTCTTAAGTTACGCGGCAATTCGCTCATGCTATCGAAGGACTCGGCCCGCCCGGCTACAATGCCGCGCCGGATCTGCTTCCAGCGCATGCTCGGCTGAGACTGATTTTCGAGCCAACTCCGGAAATCCTCCGGTTTGGTATCGAGAAAAGCCGGCAAAGGTTGCGGGACTACCATGGGAAGAATCGCGTGCATACTTTTACTTTACCCCGCGGAGGCTCAACTTGCCATCGCGAACCCTACCTCTTTTCGGTATAATAGCCGGAACAAACTCTCTGGAGTCGATAGCATGTACCCGCGTACTTTCTCTCTCCTGTTGATTCTCTTCGGTGCCACGCTTCTGACCGCTCAGAACCCGGCCTCCCAGTCCCCGGGGGACTCTTCCGCACCGGCTAAGACTCAGACTCCCCCCGCCAAATCGGGAAACGATAGCGATTCGATGAAGAAGGAGTTTAATCCTCCATCAACCAATTATCCCAAGGATTTGAATGGTCGCGGGCCCGAGTTCTTTGCCCGGGAAGCGCGGGAATCGAATGACCCCAGCATTCGCGAAGCCGCCATGCGAACCCTGGTGGTATTCGGTCCGCCGGCCCGCAAATTCTGTGGCTCCGCAATTATACACGGTCTGACCCAGGATAAAGACCTCAGCGTTCGCATGGCGGCCCTCTACGCTCTGCAGAATTTGGGACTGGATGAAGATAAAGACATTGAAACGGCAATTAAGACTGTCTGCGAGATGCTCCTTTCACCGCAAATGTACACCCGTTACGAAGCCACCCTGGCGATCGCCTCAGTTGGCAGCAAAGCCAAAAAGGAAGCCCTCGATAAACTGATCAAGCTCTCCGACAAGACCATGCCTTCCTGGCAGTTACGCCGGGCAGCGGTTGCGGCCATCGGTCGTGTCGGCTACGATGATGGCAAGGGGTTTCCCGATGCCATGGCCTTGCACTCGCTGATTCTGGCGTGCAACGATAGTTCTTATGTCGTTCGCAAAGAAGCCATCCAAAGTTTGATAATTCTGGCAAAAACGACCGTACCGGCAGTTGATTCGGCCACAGTGGTTCGAACACTCATCAATCGCGTGAAGGAAGAGAAGGACGCGGGTACTGCGACCTGGGCTCGGGCGGCGATCGTCTGGTACGAAGGGCCCAAGCTCAAAGCCGATAATCCTCACCTCGTTGCGCTCATTAAACAATTGAAGGATTCCAATCCGATTCAACGCTACGAGGCCTATTTCGGCCTGGGTACCGCCGGTCGATACATCGGCATGAAGGTGAAGGATTTGATGGAAGCGGTAGAGCAGGAGAAAGAAGATTCCAATGTAGGGATGGGAGTTTGGGCGTTAGGGAACCTGGGAGCCGCCGGGGAACCCGCACTGCCGTTACTGAACCGAATCGCTTCCACCCACAAGAACGAAGATGTCAAACGAGCCGCTAACGATGCCATCAAGTACATTAACGCTCTGAAGGGTACCTCACCGACAACGCCGGAAAAGAAGGATCCCAAGAAGAACTGATTGCTGAAATTCGTATCGTATGGGTATGTCCAAGAAGCTTTACATAGAGACTGTCGGCTGCCAGATGAACGTTCTGGATAGCGAACTGGTCGTTGGTGGTCTGCGTCGCGATGGCTATGAACTCACCCACGAAGCCGTCGACGCCGATGTGATTCTGTTCAACACCTGCAGCGTCCGCGAGCATGCCGAGGAGAAAATCTACTCGGCTCTCGGCCGTCTGGTCGGGCATAAGAAAAGCCATCCCGACAAGGTCATCGGGGTCATTGGCTGCATGGCCCAGAAGGATCAGGAACTGATCCGTCGGCGGGCACCTCACGTCGATATGGTTGTAGGAACCGGTCAATTAGGTCAAATTCCCAGTCTGGTCAAAGTAGTTCAAGAGACCCGACAGCCGCAATACGCTTTAAGTCTCGGTCGGGCGGAAGCCGGCAAAAAAGATGTCGAGGCCAGCTTCGAAAGTTACGATCCGGTTCGCGATCCTTCCATGCGGCCGACTTCCTTCCAGGCCTTTGTCCGCATACAAATCGGTTGCGATAAATTCTGCACCTACTGCGTCGTTCCCAGCACTCGAGGACCCGAGCAAAGCCGTCACCCCAATCAGATTTGGGGTGAAGTCAAGCAACTCGCAGACGAGGGATGTAAGGAAATTACACTTTTGGGGCAGACGGTCAACAGCTACGAGTTCGAGCATGGCGATGGCCGCCGCACACGGTTGAGTGATCTGATTGCCGGGATGCACGAAGTTCCGGGCATCGAAAGAATCAAGTTTGTAACCAACTATCCGAAAGACATGACCGATGATCTTTTGGATGCCGTGCGGGAATTGCCGAAAGCGGTGAAATACCTGCACGTGCCCGTGCAATCGGGCTGCAATGAAGTTCTGAAACGCATGAAGCGCATGTATAGCGTGGAATTCTACCGTGAAATGCTGCAGCGTTGCCGGGAGAAAGTTCCAGGAGTGGCGATTTCCAGCGATTTCATAGTCGGGTTTTGCGGTGAAACCGAGGAAGCATTTCAGAAAACCTGCGATCTAGTGCGCGAATCCCGGTTCAAGAATAGCTTCATATTCAAATACAGTAAACGCCCGGGCACCAAGGCCGACGATCTCTATCCGGATGATATCCCGGAAGAGGTGAAGAAGCGGCGTAATAACGATCTGCTGGCGATTCAGAACGCGAACAGTCTGGCCGACCATAAATCCAAAGTGGGCGAAACCGTTTCTGTGCTGGTGGAAGGGCCGAGCAAACTTGGAATGAAGCAGACCTCTGGCCCGATTCAGCTAGCCGGCCGGTCGATGACGGATCACATTGTTGTTTTTGACGGGAACCCGCGGTTAATCGGCCAGACCATCGATGTAAGGGTGCACGAAGCCAGCCCGTTCACTCTTTATGGTCAGGCAGTCACTACCGATCTGCAGAAAACCGAAACCTGGAGTGAGCCAGTCAGCTATCCCAAAGATCCGGCGAATGATCGTCGCCTGGGATTGCCGCTGGTCTGATCATTCCTCGCGATTCGATCGTCGGCTGACGACGGCCTGATTGACCAGGGAATTCGACGCAGCCCGCGGCGAAGGATCTTTGCCCATGCTCATCTGTCGGGCCTCATTTTCCATTCGACCCGCCTTCAGCAGCAGGATTCGCTGTCGACCTTCTTTGCCCTCACCATAAGCGAAGGAGCGATAGCCGACGGTGTCCTCGCGCAGCGGACTGGTACCGATGATAATATGCTCGTCCGGATTCAAGGAGATCTTCCAGGAGAGGTTCGTCAACTTATTCGACATCTTGCTGGCCGCCCAGATTACATAGCTGCCGTTCTTACGATCCAGACTTTGAATCTCGGGAGTAAATTCGAGAAGGATTTTGTCTTCCCCGTCTTTTTTAGCTGTGAAAAGAATGCCGAAATCCGCATCGAAGAAGGTCGTCTTGCCGCCGTCGGGTGCTTCGAGACCCGGAATCAGCAGATCGCACTTGGGTACTGGTTTGCTAACTACGAGTCGGAATTCGCTATCGAAGTAGAGTCGGCGCTGACGATGGCCGACATCGGTTTGTGGGTTGGCAATCATCGATTGCAAGGAAGAAGGCAGCACGTTTCCAAAGCGCCCTACGCGATAGCCGTTGGATTCCACAGTGGCGCGTTTTTCGACTTCGACAACCTGCTCGTCGGCGTCCGCCCAAATTTCCTTATCGAGTTTGAGATCGGCCATCGGCCGTTCGATGAGCGCGTATTCAATGAACAGGGCATTAGGGCCTGACGGACCGGCCGACTGCCGGAAGCGATCCAGCCAATCCGATGGCCGAGTCGATTTAGAGTCGAGACAACCCGTAAGGCTGGTGCAGAATAAGAGTGCAGCCAGCAATCCTTGCCAGTTCATACGAACGTCCTTGTCCGTCTAGTGAGGGGTGCAGCAATATCCGCGTTTGCGGCTTCTGTCAATTCCGGAATGCTAGAATGAGAGTACTATGCAATTTGCCGGCCTTCTCGAAATTGTCTACGAAGACAACCATTTGATAGCCGTGAATAAACCGGCCGGCTGGTCCAGCGCGCATTTTGACGGCGAAAATGATTCGTTGGATCAATTGGTGAAGCTGCACTTGAAAGAGAAGTACGGTAAACCGGGTAATGTTTTTTTGGGAGTGGTACATCGCCTGGATAAACCGGTGACCGGCGTGCTACTTTTCGCGAGGACCTCCAAGGCCGCCGCCCGTCTCTCGGAGCAGTTTCGGGAGAACACCATTGTGAAAAAATATTGGGCCGTCGCCGAAGTCGAAACGGGCCAAAAAACTTCTCTCAGCACTGAGCTTGTAGGGACTCTGGAGGACTGGCTCTTTCACGACGATGCGAAAAAATTGGTCCGCGTGGTGGAGAAAGAGATACCCGGAGCGAAGTTGAGTCGGTTGCATTACTTTCAAAAAGCGCTCTATCAGGAAAAAATCTTTTTTGAATTGGAACCTCAGTCCGGCCGAAAGCACCAGCTTCGCGTACAACTGGCCTCCCGGGGTTCACCGATTATTGGTGATCGGAAATACGGATCCCGTTTTACTTTTGGTGATGGAATAGCCTTGCATGCTCGGGAACTGACGTTCATCCATCCTATTCGGCATGAACCGATAACGCTCCGTGCGGAGTTGCCGAAGATCTGGAGGAGTTCCTTCGCCCATCTTTTACAAGAAGCTAAGCTGCTATGACTTTTTTCGATCAGATACTCAAGGCGATTCAGAAAGACCCGGGGAATCGGGGCTTGGCAAAAAATCCAGAACGCAATTTATTCAACCAGTTTCCCAACGATTTCCAGGGGGCCTGCCAGTCGATTGCCGAGAATCTGAAGCCCCGCATTATGATAGTGACGGGCTTTATCATTCCCAGCGTATCCCCGCCCCTCGGAGAAACCGACGGACCGCTAGGCGCTGTGTTTCTGAGCAAGACGTTAACAGAATTAGCCATTCCGGTAGAAATCTGGACCGATTCATTTGCCATCTCGGCTATCGCGGCCGGTTTGGAAGTCCTGGGACTAAAAGAGGAAATCCCACTGCAAGGAATTCCGACCAAATTGAAGAAGGAGCACTACTCTCGCCTCGATAGCTTCACCCATATTATCGCGCTGGAACGAGTCGGCCCGAATCATGTGACCGATTCCATTCGTAATCAGCAGCAGGCGATTCTAGGACACCAGAAGTGGTTGGCGCAAGGTTCACCTCAGGCTTCCGCCATTGAGATAGCCGCGTTCGAGAATGCGGTCGAACCGAAAAAACGCAATTGCTGCTATACCATGCGCGGGCAGGACATCACCGAATTGATGCAGCCCGCCCATTTGCTGATGCCCGAAGCGGAACAGGAAAAGCGGCCGGTGACCATCGGTATCGGCGACGGCGGCAATGAGATCGGCATGGGGAAAATGCCCTATTCGATTATTGCCGAGAACATAACGCAAGGCGGATTAATCGCCTGCCGGGTGCCCACGGATTATCTGATCGTGGCCGGGGTAAGCAACTGGGGCGCGTATGCTCTGGCGGCGGGAATCGGACTGGCTCGAAATGCTAATGCGGTCGAGCTATTTCATGCGGAGCTGGAGAAGGAAGTTCTCGAAAAGATGGTGCGTCAGGGGCCACTGGTCGATGGTGTTACCGGAAAGAAAACGCCGACGGTCGATGGTCTGAGCTGGGAGCAATATGTGGAACCATTTAATGAGATTCGAACTATACTATCAGAATTATGAACTCCCGCTATCTCACCGGATTGGATGTTCGCCGAGCCGCCCGCAATGGGCTGCTCACCTCCCCCACGCCGGGACTGGCTCCTGGTTTCGTTCAGGCCAATCTGGTGATCGTTCCCAAAGATCTCGCCTTCGATTTTCTGCTCTTCTGTCAGCGCAATCCCAAGCCTTGCCCGCTTCTGGATGTCACCGAACCGGGCGATCCCACCCCGCGAAACCTCGCGCCCGGGGCCGATCTTCGAACCGATCTGCCGGGTTATCGGATCTACCGACAGGGCGAGTTGGTGGACGAAGTGACCGATGTCACTCCTTACTGGCAGAGCGATCTGGTTTCGTTCCTGATTGGCTGTTCATTCACATTCGAGAATGCTTTACTCGTAGCGGGGCTGCCGATACGGCATATCCAGCAAGGCCGTAACGTACCGATGTATCGGACCAATATCGACTGCCAGCCGGCCGGTCGTTTCCATGGCCCGATGGTCGTTTCCATGCGGCCCATGACGCCGGCTCAGGCGATTCAGGCGACTAATATTTGTGCTCGTTTTCCGCAATCCCATGGTTCACCGATCCATTTTGGGGATCCGACGGCCATCGGGATTCACAATCTCGCGCATCCCGATTATGGTGAGGCAGTCGATATTTTCCCGGGGGAAATTCCCGTCTTCTGGGCCTGCGGCGTGACTCCACAAGCCGTAGCGGTGGCCAGCCGACTACCGTTTTTGATCACCCATAAACCTGGTCATATGTTTGTGAGCGACAAAAAAGAGACAGCGGGATGAGTCTCGTTTAAATGTGTTTTCAAAGTCCATTGTTTCATTTCGCGATAAGCTGTCCTCTTCCAAAGTATTTCCTTTTTTTCGGGCTGAGTCTGGGACAGCCGCTCTGCGGTGTCGTTCTTGTTTCGTCATGACTGCAAACGAGCTGGGAAGCCTGATTGATCGACTGGCGGGGCCGTTATCGCTCTATGCCCGACAGTGGGTCGATTCGCCCGAGGACATCGTCCAGGAAGCATTCCTGCGCCTGGTTGCGAAACCGCCGTCCGAAGAACTTCTGGTTCCCTGGCTCTACCGGGTGGTTCGCAATGCGGCGATCGATTCGCTCAAAATGTCGCAGCGTCGAAAGCAGCGGGAGCAGAAGCACGCCCAGGGCCGTGGCTGGTTTGTCGAGCAGAACGTCGAAGGACTCGATGCGGAAGTAGCTGTGAATTCGCTGAAGGGTTTACCGCTGGAGCAACGGGAAATCATCGTGGCTCATTTGTGGGGTGGTCTGACGTTCGAACAGATCGCGAAGTTGACCGATAGTTCGTCGAGCACCGTGCATCGCTCTTATCAGGCGGGGTTAGCCGAGTTGCGAGTGAGATTGGAGGGCCTATGTCCGATGAAACCGAAAAGTTGAAAGGCCTGCTGGGATTTACTCCCCAGTCGGCGGGTATCGATCGGGATGCCATTATTTTTGCGGCGGGTCGAGCCGCGGCCAACCGATCTCGACACTGGAAATACATCGCATCGCTTTTGGCTGGAACTCAGGCTCTTACTTTGGCTTTGCTGATGGTGCCCGCGAAAGTTCCGCAGGGCACGGTTGCACCCGTGAATACTTCCAATCAAGAACTTGTTAAGGGGCAGACTGAGTTGCCAATTCCCGATCCAAGTGCCTTCTGGGTTTTGCATCAGCATGCTTCCGATGGAACTGTAGAAGCAACAAATTTCACGGCCGATTCGGTATCTTCCGAGGCGCCGCTTTCGATGCGGAGCCGACCAGAACAGATTCAATAATTTTTGTAACGAGGAATCTCGATGAAAAAGCTTTGGCTATGTATGGCGATCCTGATGCTTTATGCGAATTTCGCATCGGCTCAAGCGGATAAACCCATTCCGGATTTACACGTGCCGCTGGTAATCGTACCGGCGAAGACTCCCAAGCCCGCCCTGAAATATACACTTCTGCCAGATTACAACGAAATGACTTCTGGGGACGCGCTGGGTTCTTATTTAAAAAGCTTTGCGGAACAATCGAATCTCTATTTCAGCGCGGCCGGTGAGAAAGAATTCGAGAAATACGAAACCGCTAAGTTAACCGAGCTTCCAGAAGCGGCAGCAACTTTTGGCGGCAAGAGTCTCACGAATGCCGATTCGGCCGCACGGATGGATCACATCGATTGGCTGAGCGTGACGCATCTGAAACGAGATGGCATTCAAACTTTACTACCCGAAGTTCAACAAATGAGAAGGCTGGCGAGGGCATTGAAAATTCGGGCTCGGGGACAAATCAATCAGAAAAAATATCCCGAGGCGATTGAAACGATCAAAACAATGCTCGGCATGGCCCGTCACATGGACCAACACCCGACAGTCATCGGTAATCTGGTAGGCGCTGCCATGGCCCTGGTGGCAGTGCAACCTTTGGAGGAGTTCACCACCGAACCGAATACGCCGAATCTTTTCTGGGCTTACGCCTGGTTACCGAAGCCGTTAATCGATTTTCACAGGGGAATCGATAGCGAACGCTACACCTTGAACTATGAATTCGGAAATTTGATGGATCCGGATCTTGTGTGGAATGAGGAATTGATTGAAAAAGCGAATACCAAGTTGAAGGTGCTTCTTCCGTTGATCAGCGATGAAAATTTCAAAAAATCAGAGAAGGTTCCGGCGACGCTCAACTGGATTTCGGAGCGATGGAAAGATGAAAAATTTCTGGAAGGATGCAAATCTCGATTGATCGAACTGGGATTGGACCCCAAAAAGGTAGCAAAATATCCCAAGGAACAACTCGTTTTCGTAGATCAGATCAAAAAATTCGAGATCTATCGGGATGATCAGATCAAATATGCGAAGCTCCCCAGTGCTCAGTTTGTGAAATTATGGTCCCAACCCAAAGGTATGAAGGAAGGTGAAGATCTCCTTACTCAGGCCTTCATCGGTTCCTATGGGATTCTGTCCCCTTATAGAAACGCCCAGTTGCGAGTCGCCCAGCGCTTTGCTCTGTTGCAAGTGATTGAAGGACTGCGAGAATATGCGGCCCTGCATGAGGGGAAATTACCGTCCGCGTTGTCCGAAGTCGATCTGCCTTTACCAAACGATCCTATCACCGACAAGCCGTTCAACTACGAGCTGAAAGAGGGTAAAGCGACCCTAAAAGGGACGAAATTTAATGAGCGTTTCCAGCTCGTGATTTATGAACTGGAAGTTAAACACTAAATCGTCTGTAATCTTTACAACGGATCGGCGGAGTCCCCCCGCCGATTTTTTCGTCATATTCTTTTCCAAGCCCGTTGGTTTGATTCAAATACGCGCTAAAATCACTAGTCGGTAAACATTTGCTGTGTACGGACTTGGATGGTTCAAGGCGATGTGGAAATTTCCGGAATCTCAACAGGGTGACAGTGGCATCCGCCCGATGCTGAAGCTGGGTGTTGCGGCGCTCACCTGCCTGATCTTTGTCTCAGCGACCACCGCCATCAGTCGGTTTGGCGGAAATCTCGGGCAGGAAAAGAAGGAGACTTTTCCGCAGCAGGTACTCATCATTCGCCACGCCGAAAAGCCATCGGCCGATATGGCTTCGTCTCATTTGTCCCAGCAAGGCACGAAGCGGGCCGAGCAACTTTTCAATCTCTTCGATAAATCGAAGAAACGGCCTAATCCTTTCCCGACACCCGATTTCATTTTCGCGGCCCGCGACTCTAAAAACAGCACTCGACCCTCCGAGACCGTAACTCCATTGGCAAAAAAATTGAATCTGAAAATCGATGGTCGGTTCGGCAACGAGGATGGGGCAGATCTCGCTAAGCTGATTTTCGGTGATCAGAAGTACGCCGGCAAAGTCGTGCTACTTTGCTGGCGGCACGGTTCCATTTCGCAGCTGGCCAAGCACATGAAAGCCGCCAATGCACCGGAAAGCTGGAAAGACGAAGTCTTTGATCGTGTTTGGCAAATCACCTACGAGAATGGAAAAGCGATTTTCAAAGACCGACCTCAATCGCTGATGGATGGCGATTCCTCCAAATAGATTTCTGAAGGCCCATTCGTCCACAAATCGTCATCTTGAATAAAAATGCTCTTTTTTTGTTGATTTAATCTCGCCCTGGGATTATTTCGCCCGCACCACCTTCGATACCGCTTTTTGAATTTCCTTTACGAAATCATTCTGGAACGAAATATGAACTCCCGATTCTGCTTTCTATTGATGACCATATTGACTTGGAATATCGGTGTTTTGA
Organism: Telmatocola sphagniphila; assembly: GCF_018398935.1. Classification (GTDB taxonomy): domain Bacteria; phylum Planctomycetota; class Planctomycetia; order Gemmatales; family Gemmataceae; genus Telmatocola; species Telmatocola sphagniphila. The sequence continues at coordinate 6,412,036 of NZ_CP074694.1, forward strand.
CTGCTCAGGAACTGCCGAATTCAGGCTATCGATCAGCGGTCTACCCTGTAGCCGACTTGATTTGTTCTCCTCAGCCTTCGACTGCGAACGGAAAGCCTACCACCTGCGAGCAGCAATTGATGGCTCGAATTCAAAAAGAAGTAGCCCCAACCAGCTGGGGAGTTACCGAAGACTTTGCGACGATGGTTTACGATGCCAAGACCTTCTCCCTGACGGTGCGACAGACCGAGGCCGCTCATAAACAGATCGCGAATTTGCTGAAAGAACTCGAGCGAGGGCAAATCGCGATTGAAATGCGAATTGTGAACTGCTCAGAAAAATCTGTCGAAAAACTCGGGAATCTGGCACCGAATTGGACGACGAAGGAGGGTATTACTTACTCCTTCATTGATCTGCAGCGATATTATCGCCTGCTCGATGGTCTCCAGGCCGATCCGACTACCAACTGCATGCAATTCCCAAAAATTACTATGTTCGAGGGGCAAACGGGACATATTTCTCTCGAGGATCAGATCAATCTTAAGCTCGTACCGAGTTTGTCCAAAGATAAACGGTTGATCACGGTGAAAACGCAATTGAGGTTGAAAGCCTCCCCAGATGAAAAAGATTCCTCGAAGGAATTATCTCTCGATGCGGTTACTAAATTGCGCGATCAGCAAACTATCGCTTTTCTTCTTGGCACGGTTCCGGCGGAAATCAAACCCGATACCTTCACTGCTTTCACACGTTTCATTTCTACAGATCGGATGCTCGGTAAGCAGAAAAAGCTTTTCGAGAATCGCTATATCATTGCCGTGATGACCCCCCGTCTGATCGATGAAGAAGAGTCGACTTTTGAAGTGCGGTCGCTCAAAGGAAAACTGGAATCAGTCGAGGACGGAAAATTTCCCCCACTGACCCCTCCCAAAGCCAAATAAGCTTCGATTTTTCCACTAAATCGGCAGCGGCGGTCGTTTGAATCCGACCGCTTTTTCGAACTGGGCGGCAAACTGAACTAGGGCCCGATCGGAAAGCAACGGCCCGACCAATTGAATCGCTATAGGAAGACCCTCGCTACTCCAGGCGATGGGTAACGAAGCGGCCGGCCAGCGAAGAAAGCTCCAGGGGTTCTGAAAGCGATTATCGCCCGTCGTTTCCATTCCGGGCGGCAAAGTCGAGGTGGCCGGGCAGAGAATCACATCGCACTTATTCGGTCGGAAGAAGTAACTTTCGCCCGCTTTACTCCAGTCAAAAAAAGTATTGTAAAAATCATCGAAGATTTTCTTGTACGATTGATCTTCCGACTGCTCTTTCCCCTCTTCCAGGAATTCTCGTATACGCGTCGGATACTCCTCGGGATGCTTCCGGTAGCGCTCCTCATGATAGGAGTAAGCCTCCGAAAGCATCAAACCGCGATGCGCGGGGAGAATTTCGTGGAAATGGGCCGGTACGCGCACTTCGACAATCTGAAAAGAATCCGACTGCAAAGTATTGCATAATTCGTCGATCGCTTTGGTAATCTGCGGATAGCAATCGGTTTCGAAAAAGCCTCTTAATCTTCCGACTCGAATTTGCCTGGGAAGTGCCCGGGAAGCCAGATTAAAATTTTTATCGATGGCTTCGTAGATCAGCGATACATCTTCCAAAGTCGAACCAAAAAGACCCAGGGAATCGAAGGAACGAGCCAGCGGCAGAGCCCCTTCCAAATACGGCCAATAGATTTCATCGGAATCTTCGTCGTACGACAGTCCGGAGAGTTTCAGGGATGAAATTCCACAGAAACTGGCAGGGCGAATCGTCGATCCTCCTGTCTGGCTGCCTATGGCTCCCAGACACATACCAGCGGCCACCGCCGCGGCTGAACCACTACTCGAACCTCCTGGCGTTCGATTCGGATTCCAGGGATTGCGTGTCGGTGCCGGATCCAAAAAAGCGTAAGGTGTAGTATGCGTTTTACCCAGAAGCACTGCGCCCGCATATCGCAGTCGGTTCACCACCCAGCTATCTTCCCGTGCGATGCTGGTCGCCCAGCGCGGTGAACCACACGCCGTCGGCCAATCGGCCACATCGAAAATATCCTTGATACCGAATGGAATCCCGGCAATCGGGGAGGGATCCCGCATGGACTTGGGATTTTTCCTCCGTTCGTTAAGGACGACTTCCGCTGCCATGGCGAACTCCCGGGCATCTTCTTCGAAAACATGTACCCAGGCGGAAATTTTCGGCTCATGCTCTCGGATTCGCTTCAGGCATTCCTCCAGGATTTCGAGGGGACGTATTTCCCCCGAGGCCAACAGGGGTCGAGCTTCGGTAATAGTTTGGGGGATGTTCATCCGGGAACCTTCGTGCGACAGCAATTCTCATACTATATCGAAGTCGAAATTTTTTAGGGTGAGAGACATGACCAAGGTTGCGATTCTCGGGGGCTCCGGTTACACGGCCCTGGAGTTGATGAAGATATTTCTTCGCCATCCAGAGGTTCAGATCGAAGCGATCACCAGTCGGGATAAAGAGTTCCCGCACATAGCTGACGTGCACCCCAGCCTGGCCAAAAGGCTCGACATCCGCTGCGAGGTGTTTGATGCCCGCAAATTGAAAGATCGGGGAGTCGATTGCGTTTTTGGCTGTCTGCCACACGGGGCCAGTGCGGAGTCGATCAAGCAAATATTGCCTTTAGGAATGCGCGTCGTCGATCTCTCGGCCGACTACCGGTTGCGCTCGACCGCAGAATTTCAGAAGTATTACGGGGAACCGCATCACGACATCGCGAATCTGGCAGACGCTGTCTATGGTTTCCCGGAAGTATACGGCGACAAGATCACCGCCGCGAAGTTGATCGCCAATCCGGGCTGTTACCCGCAGACCGGCATCATTGGCTTACTGCCTCTGGTGGCCGCCAAAGAAGTCGATTTAAAGAATATCATCATCGATTCGAAATCCGGGGTAAGCGGGGCCGGGCGGACTCCCAAGCTCAATACACACTTCCCGGAATGCAATGAAAACTTCAGTGCTTATAACGTCGGCAAACATCGCCATACACCGGAGATCGAACAGACTTTGGGGGATGTGGCCGGGGAGACGGTTGAAGTGATTTTCACGCCGCACCTGGTGCCGATGGATCGGGGTATGTTGAGCACGATTTATGCGGTTCCCAAACGGAGCTTCACGGAACCCGAACTCTATGAAATGTACCGGGCCTATTATGCGAGCAATCCCTTCGTCAGAATTCGAGAAGCTTTGCCCACCACCAAGGATGTGACCTTCAGCAACTATCTGGATATTGCACTCCGGGTAGTCCGGGGTAAGATTGTGATTCTGGTTTGTATCGATAACCTGGTGCGCGGGGCGAGCGGTGTGGCCGTGCAGAACTTCAATCGAATGTTTGGTTACGTGGAAACAACCGCTCTCATATAATCGGAAAGGATTTCATGTCCGAGTTGCTGCAACAGATCGAGGATGTTCTGAAGGCGGTGATGCCGTTCAATTCGCAAGGGCATTTTGTCGGCTTCGACAGCGATGGCCTGATGCAGACCCTCGCGAAACCGGAAATCACGCTGTTCTCGATGATTGCTCTCGCAATCATCGCCTTGCTGGAAACCGGGCTTTTCTGCTTTTTTCTTCCCGGCGATTCGCTTTTTGTAACAGCTGGGCTGGTAGCCTATAACAGCGACTGGTCTCTGCTGAAGCTCATTCCCATTCTGATTTGCGCCTCGATCATCGGCGATTCCAGTGGGTACTGGATCGGACGAACGATAGGTTCTTCCCTGTTCCGTGGAAATGACTCGTTCCTGTTCAAGAAAAAGCGACTGGAAGAGGCCCACGCGTTCTTCGAAAAGTACGGCGGCCGTTCCATAATCGCGGCCAAGTTCGTTCCGATCGTCCGGACCTTCGTTCCTCTTGCGATTGGTATGGGCCGAATGAATTACTGGCGCTATCTCGCCTGCAGTAGCCTGGGAGCCGTCGCTTGGATCACCAGTATGGTCCTGTTGGGGTATTCGTTGACTCCCTGGCTCGATCCACTGATGCAGAGCATCTTGGGGCCCGAGTTTCAGGTGCGCAAACACCTTGAAAAGGTGATCCTTCTGGTTGTATTTCTCTCCGTAGCCATTCCCTCGGTGATCGTCTGGCTTAAGAAGAAAAAAGAATTGAAACCATCAATTGTGACGGAAAGTGTATGAGTACCACGAAAATTGCTGAATATCTCAAGGGCCAACTCGAAGGGCTGAAGCAACAGGGTCTTTACAAGAAAGAACGGTTGATTCAGTCCCCTCAGAACTCGGCCATTCGGGTGAATGGCAAAGAAGTTATCAACTTCTGCGCCAACAACTATCTGGGATTGGCCAATCATCCCGATATTGTCGCGGCTGCCAAGCACGGGCTCGAACACTACGGCTACGGGCTTTCCTCGGTACGCTTCATTTGTGGAACTCAGGAGATCCATAAAGAACTGGAACAAAAAATCGCCAAGTTCTTTGGTAAAGAAGACACGATTCTTTACATCTCCTGCTTCGATGCCAACGGTGGACTTTTCGAACCGCTACTGGGGGAAGAAGATGCCATTCTTTCCGACGAACTGAATCACGCCAGCATCATCGATGGCGTACGGCTGTGCAAGGCAAAGCGATTCCGCTACAAGCACAACGACATGACCGATCTCAAACGTTGTCTGGAAGAAGCCAAATCTTGCCGCTTCAAGATGATCTTTTCGGATAGCGTGTTCTCGATGGACGGCGATCTCGCCAAGCTTCCGGAAATCTGCGATCTGGCCGATCAGTACGATGCCATTGTCGCCGTGGACGATTGTCACGGCAGCGGCCATCTCGGTAAGGGAGGCCGTGGGGCTGCGGAAGAGCTAGGCGTTTTGAATCGGATCGACATTATTACCAGTACTTTGGGCAAGACTCTGGGTGGGGCTTCGGGTGGCTTCACCACCGGCAAAGCGGAAATTGTCGACTGGCTTCGAAATCGTTCGAGACCTTACTTGTTCAGCAATTCCATTCCTCCGCTACTAGTCGCGGCCGGGATTAAGACTTTGGAAGTGATCGAAAAATCGACCGATCTTCGAGACCGCGTGCAAGCGAACACCAAAAAGATGCGCTCGGCCTTGGAAGGGGTTGGTTTCTCGATCAAACCCGGACCGACACCCATTCTCCCGGTGATGCTCGGGGATGCGGCTCTGGCGACCAAGATGGCCGAGAAATTACTGGAACATGGTATCTATGTGATCGGCTTCAGCTATCCGGTAGTACCGCACGGGCGGGCGCGGATACGCATGCAGATCTCCGCAGCGCATACCGATGCTCAGATCGATCAGGCCATTGCCGCGTTTACGCAGGTCGGTAAAGAGTTGGGAATTTTGAAGTAGAAAAGTTCGGCTGATCGGGTCGGGGGGCTACGGGGCAATTCCGACACGATCAGCGGAAAATCGGCTCGATTAGTTCAATTCTTTTTTCTGGGGCTGGATGGATTCGAAAAGATCCGCCAATCGCAGGCCCAAAGCCAGGCTGATGCGATATAGCGTTTCGATCGAAGCGGAGTTCTTGCCCAGTTCGATCTGGGAGAGATAACCCAGGGAGACGCCCGTTTTGGCGGACATTTGCTGGAGGGTGAGCTTCAGCAGCTTTCGCCGGTCGCGGATGACGTTGCCCAGCGATTCCCGAAGAGCTTCTTCGGTCATCCGGAGCAAGCCCTTGTTTTCCAGGCAGCGGACGACGAGACTTCGCAGGTGTTCCATCTGGAACGGCTTGGTCATGTAGTCGTAGGTGCGTGCTCGCAGGCAATTGAGCGCACTTTCCAGTGTCGGATAGGCCGTGACAACGATGACACTGGCATCCGACTGGTATTCCCGAATCCAGGAGAAAACCTGGTCCGGATTCAATCCCGGCAGGACGTAGTCCATCAGGATGAGATGATAGGGTTGACCCTTGAGCCATTCTTCTGTGTGGCTGGGATCGGAAAGCGTATCGATAACGAATCCCTGGTCTTTCAGCATGGTTCGCATCAGATTGCAGGTCTGGGGATCGTCGTCGAGGATGAGCAGTCGAATTTCGGAAGCGGCCAGAAAATCGCCGAGTCCGGATACGTGAGCCTTCATAGGTCTCGAGTCGAGCATCCCGTTGTTGGCGACAGCGCCATTGATCGGTGGCTCGGCCAGATTAAGAGACATTTTGATTAACCTCCAGTGGTGTGCGCTACTTCACGGTTTACCGCCGACGTGTTGCGCTTCCGTCCGGCAGCAAGCGGCACGACCACTCGGGCCGTCGTGCCTCGGCTGGGCTGTGAGTCCAGGCGGATACCCGCGCGGTGGACCCTTAAAATCCTGTAACAAATGGGCAACCCCAACCCCCGGTGTCGGGGTTTGGTTGTTACAAACGGCTCGTGGAAGAGACGAGGTAAAATATCTTCCCGAATACCGGGGCCTTCATCCGTGATAGTAAACTCGACGTAGGGGCCTGGCACTGGGGAGCCGAGAAAATCGGCATGTTCGGCCAGGGAAAGCTCAATCAAACGGGATTTCACGGTAACCGTGCCAGGCTTGGGGGAAGCCTCGACGGCGTTATCGATCAGCGAACTCAGTACCAGTTGAAGGGAACTGGCTTCCAGGGCCACTTCCAGCGAAGCTTTCTCGACATCCAGGACGATATCGGGGTGTTTCGCTTTCTGTTTGTTCAATACATCCTTCGGGCAGGTCGGCACCGGTTTGACGATCCCACTGCGACTCAAATGGTGCAGTTGCTGGGTGAAAACCAGGCCTCGATTCCCCGCCGTGAGAATCTCCCGCAGGAATTCGCCTAATTGCGACTCCGCGGACACCATACTCAACGAGAGCTCGGCAAAGCCGGTCACCCCCGTCAATATGTTGTCGAAATCGTGAGCGATGCGGCCCGAAAAATGGGCGGCGTCACTCAACCTTTGATCCAACCGGGCCGATTCCCGGCTCAGCGATAGCTTTTCCCGCACTTCATGCGAACGGCCAATATACATAACCGCCAGTTGAAAGTGCTGCTCTTGTTCTGGCGTCCAGTCCAGATTCCGCTGGAGCCAGATCAGAACTCGGCTCTCACCTGCCACAATCTGTGTAATACCCCGCCAATTTTTGTGATTCGGCAAAGTCTGCGGTTCAACCGTCGGCGCTTCGAGACAGACCGCTTTGAGTTCCTCGGGAGAAGGAAGCTTCGCTTCCGAACCCATGGCCCGTTGACACATCAGAGTTGTGCCAATCGGCTGTAAGCTCAAGATTCCGGCCTCTTCCGCCAGGAAAAAACGAACTAGCAGTCTCAGCGAACGATCGAGATTGGCGGTTTCCAAATCTCGAAAAAGCGATAATAATTCCGTTGAATGCATGTCGCTGTTCAACCGATCCACTAAAAGCTCATCCACTTCCGCGGGCAATCGGTTTGCGGGGTGGCGATATTTCACGTTATGCCGAGAGAACGAATTTTTCTGCTACAGGGAACCTAGTTCGCTGGCGCATGAAGTCAAATCCGGAAAATTGAATCGATCATAATGAATTTTTAGATCAGAGAATGTAAGCTGCAGGCGTAATTCGTCTCGAAGAAAAAGTTTGATGCGATCTTTCCGAATGCAAAATCATGTATCCCGGACTCCGGATTCCGGAGCCTCCCCTTGAAACATGGAGGGACAAATTCTGAACCAGACTTGGCCACATTAAGGTACTTAAGCGGTTCGAAGGCAACTATTTTGGATTCATTTTTAAAATGGTTTTTCCCACCGGCGAATACCTAACAGAGGTTCCTCCGTTTTCAACCCAATAGGACATACTGCTTTTATCAGGGAACAGTAGTGTCGACCGCTCTGAGCGGAGGGCGTTCATTCGCTTGCGGGGATAGCGGGATTGCAAATAAATTGTGAAGATTGAGTTTGAACTTCTGCTTTTGGGGATCAAACAGGACTATTTACCTGCTACAAAATAGTCATGCCATACCCAAAACGACCCCGGACCTGGTGGAATAAATTCCGTGAAGCTGTCACGGGGATGCTTTATGGATTCCGTCACGAAAAAAGCTTTCGGTTTCAGGTGCCCACGGCCACGGCCTGCGTGCTCTTGGGTATTTATCTCAAGCTGGAAAGTTGGGAGTGGTGTGCCGTCACTCTTTCCATTGGTTTGGTCCTGACTGCCGAGATGGTGAATACGGCCATTGAAGCGGTTTTTCATGGGCTCGAAGAGGAAACTCGCTCGCGCTGGAACCCTTGTTTGGATATTGCGGCCGGTGCGGTTCTAGTAGCAGGGATAGCAGCCATCACGATCGGTATAATTATCTTCGGTAAACATCTGTCGAACCTTTGAATTTGAATGTGACCTCAAGCTCGACCGCGCTATTCCGTAAGATAGCAGAACCTTTGACACTCAAATCGAACTCTATGTATAATGCCAATGTCTGGGTCCGATTGGTCGGCAATGCGAAGCCGAATTAGGGAACCTATCATGCTCTGGAAAATCGGTGCTTTGGCCCGGGTAGGCCTATTACTAGCAATTATCGCCGGCGCGACCTCCTTCGGAGTATCGCGGCTCCAGGCTCAGGATATAGCTAAAGAATCGCTTTTCATTACCGTGCCCAATCCGATCACCGGGACTGCGGTCGAGCAGATCAAATCCTCGCTAGAAAAGATCCGGACGCAACCGAATACTCGCCTCGACACCGTCGTTTTCGACTTCAACCCGGAAGAGAAAGAGGCCTACTCCAACTCCTACGGCGTGTGCTACGAACTGGCGAACTACATCCGCGATCTGGGCCTGAACGGGACTCGAACAGTCGCTTTCCTCCAGAATAAAACAACTGGCCATACGGTTCTCCCGGCCATTGCCTGTACCGAACTGGTCATGTCCGACAACGCTTCCATCGGCCAGGTGATCGATTCCAAAGCGGGAATGCTTCAAAAAGAACAGCTTGACTACTATCTACAGGTGGGACGGAAAGAATTCGAAGGTCTGATTCAGAAGATGCTCGACAAGAACACGGAAGTCGTCCGGGGCACCCGCAATCAAGCCACGATTTTCTTCGACGGCCGAAAGAAAAATGACCCGGCATATGCAAATGTCTTTAACGTACAACCCGTCGCTGAGATGAATCCCGGCTCCGTCGAACTCTACACCGCCAACCGGGCCAGAACCTACGGCCTATGCACCGTTTCGCTCCCTAATAGAGCGCAAGTCGCCGAATGGTACGGCGTCAACCTTCGCGGTGACTTTAATCCCAACCGGCCAGCCAAAGCCTGTAAAATCGATGTGGCCGGGGCCATCGATACGGCTTTCCGGGACAAATTGCACCGCCAGCTTATGGAAGCGGTCCGCCGTAAGGAAAACACGATATTCCTGATCATGAATTCCGATGGCGGCGGCGATGCCAAGATCGCCTATGAAGTCGCCGAGGAACTCTCGAATCTCATGGATTCCGAGAAGCTGCCGATTCGGACGGTGGCCTATATTCCCCAGCGGGCACCCGATCTGGTCAGTGTTCTGGCTCTGGCTTGCTCGGAAATCGTCATGTTCAAAGGCAGTCAGCCGGAGAATGAAGCGATTTTGGGAGATTTTGAGAACTATCTGAATAATCCCAATGTGGTAGATGGCGGAGCCGCCGACTTTCTGAAGAAAAACCTCCCTGTCTTGTTGAAGGCCCGTGGACTGCCGGAAATTCTGGCGGCGGGACTTTTGAACAAAGATCTCGAAATCTATCGGGTCAAGAACCAGAAAACGGGAGCCCGAACCTTGATGTCCAAGCCGGAATTCGACCAGAAGAATGCCGATGCCAAGGACTGGATTCGCGAAGGGACTTTGAAACAGCCGGGCAATTATCTGAAGCTAAATGCCACCCAGGCCAAAGAACTGCGCTTGGCTACCCACTTGGTAGAGAATCGGGATTTCAAGGATGTGATGGGCAAATATGGCTTTGAAGATGTCCGCGATGCCCAGCCGCACTGGCTGGACAACCTGGCGGCCGTTCTCCGTCGGACCGAGGTTTCGGCATTACTTATTCTAATTGGAATTGCCGGCTTGATTCTGGAATTGAAAGTTCCCGGCTTGACCATTCCCGGAATTGTGTCCGCGATCTGTTTCCTGTTGTTCTTCTGGGCCCAGTCCCACTATGGAGGACAGATTCTCTACCTGGCAATCGCGCTGTTTATGCTGGGTATAGTGCTCATAGGGATAGAAATATTCCTGTTTCCCAGTGGAGTGTTAGGAGTCAGCGGCGTCATACTGATAGTCGGCGGTTTGGGACTCGCTACTATCGACCATATTCCCCAGACTAATGAAGAATGGGTCGAGTTCGGTGGTACTCTCAGCGCTTTCGGCGGTTCAATGATTGGCTCTATTTTCGTGGTAATGCTGGTGGGACGATTCCTGCCAAAGCTGCCATTTGCTAATCGAATGGTATTGGTACCCCCAAGCGATAAAACTGACGCCGATGCCGATCTGGCTCAATTGCCGGGGGTGGAACAAGCGGTGGCTTTGCTCGGTGCGGTCGGTGTGGCGACTTCCACACTCCGTCCGGCGGGACTGGCGAAATTGAACGATCATTACGTCGATGTGGTGACCGAAGGGGACTTCATTGATGTGGGAACTCCGGTACAGGTAATCGAAGTCGAGGGAACCCGCATTGTGGTTCGACGCGTCGGCTGATCCGAAACAAATGGATTGCGGATGGATAATGTAACTTTGGCGTTCGTGCTCATCGCCTGCGGCTTGCTGCTGATGATGGCGGAAATGTTCATGCCCACCGGGGGCATTTTCTTCATATTTTCCGCTGGCTGTATCCTCACTGGTCTCACACTCTCGTTTCTCTATGGGGAAACCTATACAGGTATCGCTACGCTGATTGCGGTTTTTGTGCTGGTACCCGCCGTTTCTGCGGGTATGATCTATTGGTTCCCAGCCACGGCCATGGGCGACCGCCTGCAGCCTCCTACCGAAGAGACCAGTATCGCTCATATGGCGGGTCTTCAAGAATTGGATCAATATAAAGGCCGAGTTGGGAAATCCTCCTCCGCTCTCCGGCCTTCCGGGGTTGTCGATTTCGATGGCAATCGAATCGACTGCGTGAGCGAGGGTATGATGATAGAACCCGGACAGTGGGTTCGCTGTATCGATGTGAAATCCGGCCGGGTGATAGTCCGGCAGATTGATAAACCTGCTACGACAAAATTCGAACACCCCGACTTCGAATAACAAATAGTCAGATCGTAGAATTTGACCATTTCGAATGAGTCCTGAAAGGAACGCACCGTGAGTTTAATCCCCCTGTTCGCTGCTGACCCTCCCAAAGGCGATTGGCTCAGTGGTGACAAATCGTACTGGTTGATCATCGGCGCCGTGGCCATTCTGATCGGCATCTTCATGCTAATCATTTTCTTCAGCTTCGTCCGCCTCTGGATCCAGAGCGTTCTGACCGGAGCGAAAATTCGTTTCTCCAGTCTAATCGGCATGAAGTTGCGAAACGTGGATTATGGGATGATCGTCCGCCAGAAGATTGCACTTGTGCAGGCGGGTGTGAAAATTACCACCGAAGATCTCGAATCTCACTTCCTCGCACGTGGTAACGTTCCAAAAACGGCGACGGCCGTGATTGCCGCTCACAAAGCGGGTATGGATTTGCCCTGGCGGATCGCGGCTGCCATCGACTTGGCCGGTCGTGACGTGCTGGACGCCGTGCGAACCTCGGTGAATCCCAAGGTTATCGATTGTCCGGATCCGACCAAGGGCCGCAGTTTTTTGGACGCTGTCTGCCGCAACGGGATTCAGCTTCGTTGCAAAGCTCGAGTTACGGTTCGAACCAAGCTCGAACGGCTCGTCGGTGGGGCGACCGAGGAAACGATTATTGCCCGCGTTGGTGAAGGGATCGTTAAAGCGATCGGTTCCGCCGATGATCACAAGCAGGTTCTGGCCAACCCGAACTTGATTTCCCAGACGGTGCTGCACAATTCACTCGACGCCCAGACGGCATTCGAAATCGTCTCCATCGATATCGCGGATATCGAAGTCGGCGAAAATATCGGTGCGAAACTGCAGACCGACCAGGCCGCCGCGGATTTGCGAGTTGCTCAAGCCGAAGCGGAAAAACGCCGTGCGGCTGCTGTGGCGCGTGAGCAGGAAATGTCCGCGCTCGTGCAGGAGAACCGGGCTAAAGTGGTGGAAGCCGAGGCCGCGGTTCCGCAGGCGATTGCCGCGGCATTTCGCGACGGCCGAATCGGTATCATGGAATACTACCAGATGAAAAACCTGCAATCGGACACCGACATGCGTTCCAGCATTGCCGGGGTACGCAACGATTCCAACAACAACCGCTAGGACGGTCGAATGCGGCAGTCCTGTTTCTTCGCTTGATACCGCGCTGGCAAACCGCGAGATGAAGTCATGAATATCGGTGGGCCATTAATAGTTATTGTTATCTTCCTGGTGATCTGGGTGGTGACGCAGGTCATCCGCGCCCAATCGGAAGATAACAAGGGATACAACAAACGAACCGGTAATCCGCGCAGCAATATTGGCGAATCCAAGCCTCTACAACAGAACACCGGTACTGATATCGAACGATTTCTTCAAGAAATTGATCGCTTGCGAAAGAAATCGGCCGATGCGGGTGGGACTGCTGGAACTCCTCCTCCCCGGCCGAGCGGTGGAGGGTACAATCCCCCCAAACCTGTACCGACGAGTTCCAGCCGCAGCACCCCGCCGCGACCAAAACCGATTGCTCAGAAAAAACCTAAGCCTGTGCCGCCGCCCCGCCGGCCTGAGCCGGTTTCGAAACCGGTGGAGACTTCCAAACCTTACGCGTTGCCGCCCCAACCTCCGTCGCCGATTACAGACACAACTCCGGTACTACCAAGTGCTCCGGCACCTGTTCTGGAATCGTTTGCAGCACCGGTGGTTACAAAGATTGTTTCCCTCAAAACCGCCGATAGACGGGTCGATAACCAGGAAATTCTCAGTGGCTTGGAATCGATACTGAAAACGAATAAAGGACCGCAGTTAGCCGTGATACTCACGGAAATCCTCGGTCCGCCGAAATCCGCACGCCGGCCGTCATAAGCTGGTTTTTTTTCTTGAACGATTCGCCTACGCCGGTTATAGCTCCCACGTTCCGTCCACTGTGGGTGCTCCAACATGGTTTCCAATCTGTCTGTCGGCCTGATCTGTTTTTATCAAAGGTGGATCTCCCCGCGCAAGGGCTTCCATTGTGCATATCGTGTGTTTCACAAAGAATCTTCCTGCTCAGAATTCTTGAAATGTCTTTGCCGGGAGCGCGGTTTCTTTTTCGCCTTGCGTGCTTCTCGCCCGCGGTTTCGAGCGTGTCGAGTGGCCTCTCTTGAGATGAGGCAACGGTCACTTATGGTTTCGAAAATGAATGAGGAACCCGAACAAAACGAGGGGAAATCCCCGGAAGAACGATTGGAGTTCGCGAGAAAGAGAGATCAGGCTCGATCCGAGAGTCAGAAGACTAAGCAGAATAAGGAATCAGAACACCCGAGTGCGTGGAGCAATGCCTGCGACTTTCTCGGCTGCGGTCTGGGCGTTTGCGACTTATTCGAGGCCTGTGGGGCGCTTGGTGCCTGCGCTTAATCTTAATATTTGAGCAGGCTGAAGACTTCGTAGCCCTGCAATTTCTGTCGGCCTTGCAGAAACGTCAATTCAATCAAAAAAGCACAGCTATCGACAACACCGCCCGCCTGTTCGATCAATGACGCCCCAGCTTTCATCGTCCCCCCCGTCGCCAGTACGTCATCGATTAAAAGCACTCGGTCGTGGATTTGAATCCCATCGGTGTGCATCTGCAATTCCGCACTGCCGTATTCCAGCTCGTATTTGAGCGAGTAGGTGCGATAGGGGAGTTTGCCTGGTTTGCGAAGCGGCACAAGAGGTTTTTCCAATTCCAACGCCAAAGGCGCGGCAAAGAGAAACCCACGAGCTTCCGCGGCGGCGATGGCGTCGATCTTGCGGGTTTTGTAGATCTCCGCCAGTAACTTGATGCTGTGTCGAAAAGCTTTGGGGTCCGCTAGGAGCGGCATGATGTCTTTGAAGAGAATGCCCGGTTTGGGAAAGTCGGGAATATCGCGGATGTACTGATCGAGATTCATGAACGGTTCACCTGCCTTTACGTCGAAGACGGCCCGCCGAATTGCGAGATGACTTGGACCACGCAGCGATTACGCCCGGTTTTTTTGGCTTTGCTGAGTGCGGAGGCGGCCGTTTCTCTCATCTGATCATATCCGGCCAGAACCAGAGAATCCACCACTACCATTCCCACACTGACGGTGATTTGAATTTTGTGACCATTGTAGGTCGTGTGGCTGATTTCCACGGTGGACCGAATGCGTTCGGCAAGAATTCGGGCTCCTTCGACATTGGTATCGGGCGCCAGGATCATGAACTCTTCGCCCCCCACGCGAGCAACGGTGTCGATGGTGCGGATGGCATTTTGGAGCGTCTGGGATAGCCACTTCAGAACGTGATCGCCGCCCGGCAGCAGGTACTGAGTGTTAATATCCTTGAAATAATCGGCATCCACCAGGGCGATGGCCAGCGGGGAAGGGGTGCGGGCGCGACGTAACATCTCATTTTTTGCCAGTCGGTCGATCGCTCGACGATTAGGGAGGTTCGTCAGTGCATCGGTCAGGGCCATCCGCTGAAGCATGTGATTCCGCGAGTGCAGTTGCTTGTTGGCTTCCTGCAACTCCTGGGTGCGATCGATAACTCGCTGTTCCAGTTCGCTGTTTAAGCGTTTGAGTTCGTCGAGAAGTTGTTCGTTGCGCCTTTCCAGATGAAATAGATGAGAAGCATTGCGAACGATAGTAATGAGTTGATCGGGGCGCCAAGGTTTGAATAGAAACCGCTGCGCGATCCCATCGTTGATGGCTTCCACGGCCCGTTCGAGGCTAAAAAGACCCGTCATAAGAATGCGAACGGTTCTCGGATCGTGATTTTTGACCCATTCTAGAAAGGGAATTCCCTGAAGACCGGGTAATTGCTGGTCGCAGATGACAACTTCAATGTGGTTGCGCAGACAGGTTTCGCGCGCTTCCTCGGCGGATTCCGCCAGATAAACCTGGTAGTCGGAGGCCAATGTGGTCCGGGCCATGTTTCTGAGCACGGGTTCGTCGTCAACGATTAAAACCGTACTTTTGTGACGGTTATCCGTACTCACCTCTGCACACGCCCCGCTTAAGTTCTGTCACGAGATTGGTCGATAATGACTAGCCCAAGAGGATTATAACTTACTACTTTCGACTTGTATCGAAATAAAACCCGCGTCCCGGTAATTTGGAGAAAGCTCTCGGCCTAAACTCGGTTTAATATGGCGAGCTGTGGAGATCTGACTGAGTTTACATGGATTTCGAGTGCAAGATATTGAAGTCCGTGTGTATAATTAGAGATCTTGTGACGAGGGGCACGACCGGTAAATCTCGCTAGACCAGTCGTTATAAATGTTAGAATCGGAAATATTTTCCTTTTTTGACATTTCCTTCTTGATCAGTATTTGGCTTTCAACTACAATCACTCGTCGCTAAAGGTTGTTTTATTGTTACAGGGGTTAGTGGTGACTCGGCCGGGACGGGTGTAATTTTCCGTCTGATTTGACATATTCGAAATTGTCTAAATCTTAACGGCAACGCAAGGAGGTGTTGTTTGGACCGAGCTGACAAAGGGGATTCGGAGATATCTGAATCCTCTCAGGTGATTCCGTCCGATTGGTCGGAATTGCCACCGTGGCAGGAACTCGCGGAAGGCCAGATCCCCGAAGATTTATTAGATTCAAAGCAGAATCGAAGGGGAAAAAAACGTATGAAGTCAGCGAGGAAAAAACGAGCTTCCACTGCTGCCGCCACTCTGAGTGAAACACCTCTGACCGCATTCTCATCGGACTTATTGACACCCGAGGAAGAACGCGAGCTTTTGAGTGGTTTCTGGGACTGCAAGACGGAACTAGTTAGACTGCTGATTCGTAGCTATCCGGAACTGCGTGCGAACCGACCACCTCTCGAACCTTGGCCTATGGCCCAGTTTATCCGAGAATATTGCGAAGAAAAGAAGCTGCTTGACCTGCCGACGATCTACCGGCTCTATGACCGTTACGTTCGCTTCAAGCATCGTCTGGCTTCAGCGAACATTCGTCTGGCCGCTCACGTGGCTAAACGCTTCCGCCATCATAGTTTGAGCTATGCTGACCTGCTTCAAGAAGCGGTCTGCGGTCTCATGCAGGCGATCGACCGCTTCGACGTCAGTCATGGCACTCGCTTGGCTACCTATGCCACCTGGTGGATTCGTCAGACTCTCCAGATTGCCGTGGCTCGCCAGAGTCACTTAGTCAGCCTGTCGCCGCACCACTTGCAAGAGTTGGGGCTGTTGCAGCAGGAATCGGAAGCTTTGGCTCACGGAGGCAAGCACTTGCCCAGCCCGCAGGAGCTGGCGAGTCGAACCGGCAGCAGCCTGGAGCACTTGACTCACCTGCAGACGGCCACTCGCACTCCGGTTTCCTTGAACGCGGTTCTCGATGACGACAGCGATTTCAAGCTAACTGAAGCGATGCCGGACAATCAAAGCAGCACACTGCAGAACAACAATGAGCGTCAGGAAGCTCTCGGATTCCTGATGGAGAATCTGCGACCTCGCGAACGTAAAGTGCTCGACCTGCGATTTGGTCTGACCGGCAATGGCACTCATAGCCTCCGCCAGATCGGACACCTGCTGCGGATTTCCAAGGAACGGGTTCGCCAGATTCAGAACCGCGCTCTGGAAAAACTCCGGGCATCGGCCGAACGAGTGGGTTGGGAACCCAGCCTGCTGCTCGACTAATTTGCTGGCCGCATTCTAGACTTGAAGCCGCGAGGATTCTCTCGCGGCTTTTTTCGTATGGCAAAACGGTGATTTTCGCGAGATTTTTTTCTGGCGCGCTATTGTCTGGGTGGGCAGGCGCCATAACATACATGATTCCTAAAGATTAAGCGATCGAGGTGTATCATGAAAGTGCGATCTTCCGTGAAGCGCATTTGTGATAAATGTAAGCTGATTAAACGTAAAGGGATCGTTCGCGTAATCTGCGAAGACCCGCGACACAAACAACGTCAAGGCTAATCAGGAGCATCACAAGATGCCGCGTATTCAAGGTGTTGACATACCCAACGATAAGCCAACTCATATCGCACTGCGATATTTGCAGGGTATTGGTCCAACCACCGCATTGAGATTGTGCGAGCAGGCCAACATCGATCCCCAGAGACGAGCTCGGGAATTGAATGATGACGATATCGCGAGAATTGCCACGCTATTGGAACGCGATTATCTGGTGGAAGGTGCTCTGCGTCGTACGAACGCCCAAAATATTGCGCGTTTGAAAGACATCGGCTGCTATCGCGGCTTTCGGCATCGCCGGAATCTGCCTTGCCGCGGCCAGCGGACCAAGACTAACGCCCGTACCCGGAAGGGCCCTCGCAAGACGGTCGCCGGCAAGAAGGGCGTTAAGGAATTGCGATAACTCGGGATCGCCGCTTAGTGCGGCGTGACAGTCGCGCCGCCAGAGCATGGCGGCGTTTTAATTGAAACTACCGCTAACGATTCGAACCATGGCGAAAACCAAGAAACGTAAAACGCGTCGCAACGTGACTCGGGGGATTGTTCACATCCAATCCACCTTCAATAACACGATTGTGACCATCAGCGACACCAGCGGTGAAACGCTTTGCTATGCGTCCGGCGGTACCGTCGGGTTCAAAGGAAGCCGAAAGAGTACCCCGTTCGCGGCTCAACGCGCGGCCGAAACCGCTGCCGACAAAGCGCAGAAGTACGGCGTCAAGGAAGTCGAGGTTCGCGTCAAAGGCCCCGGGGCCGGTCGCGAGTCTGCCATTACTGCTCTGCAGCAGGCCGGGCTTAACGTAAAAGTCATCGAAGATGTGACACCCGTTCCGCATAATGGTTGCCGCGCTCCTAAGAAGCGACGCGTCTGAGAAATTTGGAATCTCCTTCGGGAGATGGATATTAGTTGGTTGTCAGTTGTTGGGTCCTTGGTCGAGAGACGGAAGCTGTTCCGTCTACAACTGGCAACTGACGGCTAAGTAAAAAACCGGCTTGCCGGACCAGGGACTATTGGAAAACGAGAAATATGGCACGATATACAGATCCTGTTTGCAAGCGCTGCCGACGAGAAGGTGTCAAGCTGTTTCTCAAGGGCAGCCGTTGCTTCTCCCCGAAATGCCCCATCGATCGGGACGCCCCTCCTCCGGGTATGCACGGCTACCGCAAGGGCAAGACGTCGGAATATGGCGTACGTCTCCGCGAAAAGCAGAAATTGAAATTCTTCTACGGTCTGCTGGAACGACAATTTCGCCGTTATTTCGCTCTGGCTTCCAAGGCGCAGAATACTGGCGAAGAATTGCTGAGCCTGCTCGAACGCCGTCTCGATAACGTCGTGCACCGCCTGGGTTTTGCCCCCAGCCGTCGCGCCGCTCGAATCATCATTGCACACGGCCACGTACTGCTCAACGGCAAACCTTGCGATATCCCGAGCGTGATTATGAAGCCGGGTGACGTCGTAAAAGTCAAATCCCGCGATAAGAGTGCCAAGCTCGTACGAGCGAACATGCAGGATCGCCAGAATACGATCCCCGATTTTCTGGAAATCATTCCGGGCGAAATTCCGGAAGGGCGATTGATCCGCGTTCCCAGCCGAGGCGATGTTGACCCGCGCATCTCCGAGATCCGCGAACAGCTCATCATCGAAATTGCTACTCGTTAATCGATTTAACCAACAGTTGGCAGTCTCCGTAATTTCGCGGAGACTTTTGGGCGGTAACGCACCATTCTGAACAGGAGATTTACTCCATGCGTATTCGTTGGCGCGGCCTGGAACTTCCGACTCGCGTAGCCTCGGATCGAGCTACTTTGACGGACACCTTTGGCAAGTTTTACGCAGAACCGTTCGAACGCGGGCTGGGTATCACTATCGGCAATGCATTGCGTCGCCTCTTGTTGTCCAGCCTCGAAGGAAGTGCCGTCACCCGGGTTAAGATTCAGGGCGTTCAGCACGAGATCACCAGCTTGCCGGGCGTTGTTGAGGATGTCACGGACATTATCCTGAACATCAAGAGCCTGGTTGTTAAAAATACTTCGGATCAGCCGAAAACCATTACCATCAAGCGACACAAAGAAGGTGTCGTCCGAGCGGCTGATATCGAACACGATGAAAGTATTCAGATTATTAATCCCGAACACATCATTGCCACACTCACTGGGGATGTGCCTTTCGTCGTCGAACTGACGGTCGAAAACGGTCGGGGTTACCAATCGGCCGAAGATCAATTGACCAAGGATCGCGAAGTCGGCGTGATTCCCGTGGATGCCAGTTTCTCGCCCGTGGTCCGCGTGAAATATTCGATCGAAGAAACCCGCGTCGGACAGAAGACGAACTACGATCGCCTGGTTCTGGAAATTACGACAAACGGGACCACCAGTCCCCAGATGGCCCTGGTCGAATCTTCGAAGATTCTTCGCAAGCATCTCAACCCGTTCATCGAATATTCCGAACAGGGTACCGAACTGCCTCTGGACGACAAACTCGAAATTGGCTCGACAGCTCAACAGGCCGGCGATCCGGAACTGGATCGCAAGCTGAATATGAGCCTGGCCGAGTTGGATCTGTCGGTCCGGGCCACGAACTGCCTGGAATCCGAAGGGATCGCCACTGTCCGCGATCTTGTGATTCGAAACGAAGAAGAGCTGCTCGAAGTTCGTAACTTCGGGGACACGACGCTGAAAGAAGTTCGACAAAAGCTTTCGGAAATCGGTCTGACCCTGGGAATGCGATTACCTACTGCACGACGATAAATGCTGGTGGCACCGGAATAGAACCGGTGCTGGCACCATAAAAAATAAACGCCCATTGAGAGATCGGAATCATGAGACACCAACGAGCGGGTCGTAAGCTCGGCCGAAACGCAACTCACCGCCTCGCCATGAAGCGAAACCTGGTGCGTGCGCTTATCGAACACGAACGCATTATCACGACGGAACCGAAGGCCAAGGAACTGCGGCCGTTCATCGAACACCTGATCACTCTCGCCAAGCGCGGGATCGTATCGGGCGATCGCTTGAAACTGCTGCATGCTCGCCGATTGGTTCAGTCGCGACTGGGACCTGTCGCCAAGGCAGAGTTCTACGACAAGGACGAAATGCCTACGGGCGACACCGTCGTACAAAAGCTGTTCGACGTGATTGCTCCCCGGTATGTAGATCGTCCCGGCGGCTACACTCGAATCATCAAGCGAGCTGAACGACGTTTAGGTGATGCCGGGAAAACCGCTTTCATCGAACTGCTTAAGGAAGGCGAAACCAAGAAAGCGGTTACGCAAGCTCCCGTGGCACCTAAAGTGGAAGCTTAATCGAGCGAATCCCAATTGTAACTTCACCCTGCTTCGGCAGGGATTTTTTTTTGCCACTTTGCGTAGAATTAGTGCATGAACTACGATGCACTATCCCGACCCGCAACGGATCCCGTTACCATCTTCGAACACTTTCGTGGGAATTACGCCACAGAGCTGTTGACTGCGGCGATTGTGGAATTTCAACTCTTCGATAAATTGCGAACGCCAAAGAATTCCGATCAATTGCGTCAGGAAGTTGGGCTGAAGCCCCGTCCGTTCGTCGTGCTCACAACCGCCTTACGTGCCATGGGACTATTGCAACTGGATACTCGTGGAGATCTCTCCCTTACCCCGTTAAGTCAAGAGCATCTTCTTCCCGGTGGCAATTTTTTCGTGGGCGATTACGTCGGACTGGCGGCACAAAGTCCTGGCGTTCGAGCCATGATCGAACGGTTAAAAACGAATCGTCCCGCTGGCGGAGAAGATAAAAAGGACGGGGCCGCCTTCATCTTCCGTGAAGGTGTGGAATCGGCCATGGAAGATGAACAGAAAGCCCGGCATCTGACGCTGGCTCTGGCGGGTAGGGCAAAAAACGTGGCCCCGCATTTGGCCGCCAAGTTAGATTTGACACATGGGGAAACGCTACTGGATATCGGCGGCGGCACCGGAATTTACAGTATCGCCTGCCTGCAAAAGTATCCTCGACTGAAAGCCATCATCTACGACCGACCCGAAGTTTTGAAGGTTCCCAGGGAGATGGGTCAAAGCTACGGCGTAGCCGAACGGATGGAATTTGTC
Organism: Telmatocola sphagniphila; assembly: GCF_018398935.1. GTDB lineage: Bacteria > Planctomycetota > Planctomycetia > Gemmatales > Gemmataceae > Telmatocola > Telmatocola sphagniphila. Next base: position 6,433,180 of record NZ_CP074694.1, read on the forward strand.
TCCGGAGATATGTTCGCGGATTCACTGCCCTTGAATGCGAATGTCATCCTGCTCTCGAATATCCTGCACGATTGGGATGTTCCCGAGTGCAGAAGGTTGATCGCGAACTGCGTTAAGGCTCTTCCGCCGAACGGACAATTGGTAGTGCACGATGTTTTTCTGAATGATGCTCTCGATGGGCCTTTAGCTGTCGCTCTTTATTCGGCGGCACTTTTCACTATGACCGAAGGGCGGGCCTATTCGGTCCAGGAATACACCCAGTGGATGACCGAATCGGGATTGCGAGTGAAACCCAAGATCGACACACTGATTCACGCCGGTTTTCTGACAGGTTTGAAATCCCTTTAGCAAAGTTATTCCTCAACGAAATCCAGGGCGATGTCCAGTGAAGTGGCACTATGTGTAATTGCCCCCACACTGATGCGATCGACACCGGTCTCTGCAATGGTGCGTACGGAATCTAAATTCACTCCACCACTCGCTTCCAAAAGCGTCTTGCTACCGGCCATATTCCGTTCCTGCACGGCTATCTGCATATCAGCGGGGGTCATGTTGTCGAGAAGGATAATATCCGGTTTCTCCGGCAACACAGTCCGAAAAACATTCAGATCATCGACTTCAATGGTCAAAGATTTGGAATGCTGGATCTCCGCTCGGGCTCTACGTACAGCCAGCACCGCGGCCTCAGCCGGACTGGTATGCAGGGCCGCCAAGTGATTGTCTTTGATCAGCACGGCGTCGTATAAACCCATCCGATGGTTGGTTCCGCCTCCCATTCGAACTGCGTATTTCTCGAGAAGTCGCCAGCCGGGAGTAGTTTTCCGAGTATCTAGAATTTTCGCCTGGGTACCGGCCACTTTATCGACGTACTTTCGGGTCAGCGAGGCAACTCCGCTGAGCCGCTGGAGAAAGTTTAGACTAGTTCGCTCCGCGGCTAGAATGGGAATCGCCGGACCCTTTAAGCGAGCGACTCGTTGACCTGGAGTAACGGCCGTGCCATCGCGAACGAGAAGTTCTAGATTCAGATGTTCGAAGATGGCCTGGCAAACCATCTGAGCGATTGGAAGACCGGCAATGACACCCGCTTTGCGAGCCACATAATATGCGGTGGCGGTGGCACTTTTGGGAACGAACGTGTTCGATGTTATATCCCCGGCTTCACCGAGATCTTCGACGAGACCGAGTAGGATTAGTGAACGAGCCGCATGAATTTCCGCATCAGTTAGCATGAAGAATCCTGAGTTTGAACACTCGCCGCTTAGGCCTTTTCCTGTCCCCAAAGTTGAACCAGTTCCACAAGCGTCTTACAGGCACTTTCCATTTCTTCCAGACAGGTCCATTCTTTGGGTGAGTGAATGTAATGCTCGGCCGTGAATAGGTTTGGGGTCGGTAATCCCTTGGTGGTCAACTGAGAGCCGTCAGTACCACCGCGAATGCTACCGATGTGGGGCTTAATTCCGATTTTCTCCATTGCTTTGACTGCTAAAGCGACGGCTCTAGGTTCTTTCTTCAAGCCATCGGCCATATTGCGGTACTGATAATCGACTTTCACATCGATCTTGGCCTGAGGATACTCGAAGACAATCTGTCGGGCGATTTGCCGCAGGATTTCGGCTTCGTCCATTAGCCGTTCGGTGATGAAATCCCGAAGGAGGATTTCAATCGTCACTTGCCAGACGCTTCCGGATATCTTGTAGGGATGAATGAATCCTTCGCGTCCTTCCGTGGTTTCTGGCGACAGCAATCGTTGGGGAAGTCGATCGATAAATTTTCCGGCCAGACGCACGGCATTTACCATTTTCCCCTTTCCGATGGAGGGGTGAATATTCACGCCAGTAATGGTGACGGTGGCTTTATCGGCGGAGAAGGTCTCCGCTTCGATTTCCCCTTCCTTCCCCCCATCGAGAGTGTAGCCGACCAGCGCATTTAATTCCTTCAGATCGATGTGATCGGTTCCATGGCCGATTTCTTCGTCGCAGGTGAAGCAGATCTTGATCGGGCCGTGCGGAACTTGGGGATTATGGACGATCGTACTGGCCATCTGCATGATGACCGCCACACCCGATTTGTTGTCGGAACCCAGTAGAGTTGTGCCGTCGGTGGTGATGATCGTTTTGCCTACCAAAGCCTTCAGTTCGGGATCTTCACCCGAGAGGACTTTCGTCGAATCCCCGGGCAGAATGATGTCGCCCCCGGGATAGTTATGGTGTACTATCGGTTGGACATTTTTGCCCGATGTTTCAGGGGAAGTATCCATATGGGCTAGGAACGCGATCGTTGGCGTGGCCTGCTTCAGATTGGAAGGGATGGTTGCAGTAACTATTCCGTGGGAACTCTGTTTGGCATCACCTAAGCCCAGAGCCTTGAGTTCCTCGCAAAGCATTTTACCTAGTACCAGCTGCCCGGGTGAACTCGGATAAGTTCCCGATCCCTCGCATGCCTCGGTGTCAATGCGGACATAGCGAAGGAAGCGCTCCAGCAGCTGATTTGAATCGATAATCATCCTCGTCCCCTGTCGTTCGGACGTCCTGGTTCCAGTCGAAGTAAGTTTGTTATATTCGGCATAATCGGATGACGAGCGTTCAGCCTTCCTTCGTCGGGGCGGTTGGGCAGAATTTTCGCAAAGTGCAGTCTGCACATTTGGGATTCCTCGCCAGACAAATGCGTCGACCGTGAAAGATCATGCGGTGGCTAAAAATCGTCCATTCCTTGGGCGGAAGAAGCGCCATTAAATCCAGTTCGACCTTTACCGGATCCTCGTGTGTCGTCAACGCCAGACGACGCGATAGCCGGCCCACATGGGTATCAACGGTAATTCCCGGTATGTCGAAAGCATTTCCCAAAACGACATTGGCCGTCTTTCTGCCGACTCCGGGCAACTGGGTCATTTTGTCTTGATCCGCGGGGACTTCGCCGTCATGATCTTTCAATATAGCCTGGCAGCAGGCGATGATGTTTTTGGCCTTATTGCGAAAAAAACCCGTAGAACGGATACAGCTCTCCAGTTCGGGAAGAGAGGCATTCGCGAACGCCCGGACATCCGGATACTTTTCGAACAGCGCTGGGGTGACCTTATTCACCTGCACATCGGTGCATTGGGCGGAAAGTATAGTGGCAATGAGTAGCTGCAACGGGTTCGTAAAATTCAATTCACAATGCGCATCGGGGTATAGCTTGGCTAAAGCCTTCCGTACATGATCGGCCTGAATTTTCTGCGGATCTGCCTGAGATTTTGGCATGTCCATTAAGCCCTGAGTGTAGAATTAAAAATTATTCCCGTTTTTGTAAATCCTACATATTTTCTAAATCGTCTCTCCAAAAAGGGCATGTTTTTTAGGTTATAGCGGTTGATCCTACCTCGAAACCGGCTTAGCGGATCATTTTCCAGTAGGTTCCGCGGGTCGAGTTCATTTTTGTGATACAGCAAGGTAGAGGATTCTAACCGGACTTCTGATGAGCCCGCAACGATTGCGGGTCGGAGAATCGATTTTCACAATCGAAGTCCTGTCACGGAGTGACGGGAATATTAGCGAGCGAAAGGGCGATGCCATGGCTTGGAAATTCGGAAGTTGGCTCGGCAAGCGACACGAAGCCGCCAATCCCCGCAAGCGATCGAAAATGTTACTCACGGTCCTGGAGGAACGAGATGTCCCAGCGACCTTGACCAGTTTTTCTGTCACCGCCGGGGGTACCGGTAGCGGAATCGTCCGCGTTTCCTCCGCCACAACCACTCCGACGACGCTATATGACATCGTCCCCTATGGGGCCAACTTCGGTACAAACATTAGTGTCGCGGTCGGCGATGTAAACGGCGATGGCATTCCCGATATTATCACGGCTCCCGGAGTCGGAGCTCCTGCCAACATTCGGGTTTACGACGGTAACACCGGCCAGCAATTGAAGGGTACCATCGGGAGCTTCTATGCTTTCCCGCCTTCGTTCACGGGCGGGGTGAACGTGGCCGTGGCCGATCTGAATAATGATGGCCATGCCGACATCATTGTCAGTCAGGAAAGTGGCGGATCCGAAGTTCGCGTATTCGACGGCGCTACTGGGGCACTCCTCGAAACTCTGGATCCCTTCGGTGGTTTCCAAGGTGGAGCAAGAGTGGCCGCCGCGGATGTGAATGGCGATGGCACTCCCGATATTATCATCGGCGCGGGACCGAGTGCTGGGCCGCGAGTGGTTGTTTATAGTGGCTTGACCACAACGCAGCTTTATAGCTTCTATGCATTCGACTCCGGCTTCACCGGCGGGGTTTACGTGGCGGCTGGCGATCTGGCAAACTCCAGCACGAACGCGGACATCGTTGTCGGTGCCGGACCGGGAGCTGGTCCGAACGTGGTCGTTCTGAATGGAGCCTCACCAACCTCCACGCCTATTGCTAGCTTCTATGCTTATGACCCGGCGTTCACCGGCGGTGTCCGAGTCGCCGTAGGCAACGTTCCCAATTTCGGAAATGGTATCTACACGACCAACGGCCCGGGCGCCGCTCCCAACACAGCCGAATTCGATGGATCGACGTTCACCGAGCGTGCCAGCTTCTACGGTGCCCCCAGCGGCGACGGCGGCTATGTGGCGGCCACGGGACCCACAACCTCCGCCACTTACACCACGGGAGTTGAGAATCTTTACGCCTTCACAGCCCCCGACAACACCAATAACACCGTACTTGCCTTGACCGCTAGTCCGTTCGTTGGCGCAGGCACCTCGGCCATCTTCGATCCGAACAAGACCTACACGATTCACGTCGATAACTCGGATGTCACCAATCCTTCGAATGACATCCTTTTCCAAGTAAGTTTCAGCGCTCCGAACTCTCTGGGAGTTCAGACATACACGCTGAAAGAAATCGAGGGGAGCACTGTGACTGTCCTAGCGACAGGCACGCCGAATAGCATTGCTTCCCTCAGTAATGTCTCGGGTGAATTCTTTGCCGGCACCGCGGATGATCCCAGCTTCTACGATAAGACGGGTATCACTAATTTCTTGAACAATACTGGCACCTTCCCGAGACCGGCCGGCAGCGCAGTGAATTACTACGGTCCGAATGTCAACGACCTGGCCATGGTGATCGAAATTCCCACCTCGCAATTGTTGCAAACCGGCGGTGGAAACACCATCGGCGTCTGGGGGACCAGCGAAACCTTGGGCGTACAGACCGATCGCGTTGGAATGGGGTTGGTTCAAACGCTGTTATTACCGGCCGCCGATCAAAGTCTTTACAACACGACCTCTCCGGTGAATGATCGGGCCAACTTCCTTCCCGATGCACTCAATCAACTCGAGAACGCTCCTTATAACCTGACGGCGGATCAAGCAACCGCAGTGGCGAATCAACTGCTTCCAGACATGTTGATTTTCACAACGGGAACACCTTTTACGACCAACTCTACAGACGCTAACGGGTTCCCGAACGGCCGAAGACTCCGCGATGACACAGCGAACTACCTGCTGAATCTGATGACCAATGGGGCGATAACGACTGATAACGTACCCGATGATAATGGCGATCGGATCACCGACGGTACGGCCAACAGTCCTTCGACCTTCCGGCAGATTCTATTCCCCTACATCGGAGCGCCGAACAATCCCGGGACCGGCCCGAATCTGAATTGAGTTTCAATAGATGCGAGTCATTCGTTCATAGTCGATTGGGGATCTATTGCCTTACAATGATCTCTATCTTCGATAAACGGATGATTCCCCATCCGTATCGTCGCTTCAGGCATTCTGTACGGATGGTATTCGCATGCGATCTCGTCTCGTTTCCCAAATCTTGGACGCCGGCATCATCGCCGTCGTTCGCTCGCCCGATCCTTCTCCTCTTGTTGAAGCCATCTCTGCACTAGCGGAGGGGGGGATTACGGTTGCCGAAGTAACGCTGACCGTCCCCAACGCACTTTCGGTTCTGAAAGCGATCAAATCTCGAATGGGAGATCGCATCCTCTTAGGGGCCGGCACCGTTTTGGATTCCGAAACCTGTCGGGCGGCTATACTCGAAGGAGCGGATTTCATCGTCTCACCCAGTCTGAACCTGCAGGTGATCGAAACAACGCTCCGCTACGGAAAGGGCTCACTTCCGGGGGCTTTCACTCCGACAGAAATCCTCACGGCTTTTCAAGCGGGGGCCGACATCATAAAAGTTTTCCCGGCCGATGTTTTGGGGCCTGCTTTCTTCAAAGCGATGAAGGGCCCATTACCGCAAATACCGCTGATGCCTACTGGCGGGGTCGACCTCAACACAGCGGCCGATTTCCTCAAAGCGGGCGCCGTCTGCCTGGGGCTTGGTTCCCAACTGGTGGAGCCCAAAGCCCTCGCAAATCGGGACTTTGCCCGTTTGACTGCGCTAGCTCAAAAGTACGTCTCCATTGTGCAGGAAACTCGTTCGCATATTTCTAAGCCATGACCAACGAAATTGTGACTTTTGGCGAAGCGATGATCCGGCTTTCCCCTCCGGGCCATCTTCGAATTGAACAGACCGACCACTTCGAGATTCAAGTGGGTGGCGCCGAGTTGAACACAGCGGTTGGTCTCGCTCAACTGGGATGCCGCGTTTCCTGGATTTCTCGACTCCCGCAGAATGCCTTAGGCCGACTGCTGGCCGGGAAGGTTCGCCAGACCGGGGTAGCTACCGATCAACTCCTGTTCGCAGACAATGAACGCCTGGGAGTTTTCTTTCTCGAGCATGGCGCCTCTCCTCGTCCGAGTGCCATTGTTTACGATCGCGTTAACTCCGCTTGCGCTAATGTTCAGCCGGGAATGATCGACTGGAAACATTGCTTCGCCCGAGCAAGCTGGTATCACGTCTCGGGTATCACCGCCGCCATTAGCACCTCCGCCAGTGCGGTGGTCACGGAGAGTTTGAAGGCTGCGAAAACGGCGGGCTTGAAGGTCAGCTTCGATCCCAACTATCGGTCCAAACTCTGGTCGCACGACGCGGCGAAGAAGTGGTATCGCGACAATATCGAATACCTGGACATTCTGATCACTTCGCCGGAGGATGCCGAGCGTTACTTCGATGTTGCGGAAGCAGATCCGGAACGCCAGCTGCAAGCGCTTTCAAAAAAATACAAACTTCAGACAGTAGCTTTCACTTTCCGGCAGGGGGCTTCCATCCTTCGCGAAACTTACTCTGCCAAAATTTGTCACCTCGGTGCTATCTACGCCTCTCGAGAATACGCGATTGAGACGGTCGACCGAATAGGTGCCGGGGATGCCTTCGCCGCCGGACTTATTGATGGGTTATTGGCCGGCGATCCGCAGCATGCTGTGGATTACGGCGCCGCGATGGGTGCATTAAAGCATACCATACCTGGAGATTTCGTCTTCACTACGCGAGCGGAGATTGAGGAACTGGTGCAGGGCGGCACATTACGAGTAAAGCGATGATCTCCTACTCCCGAGAACAAGTTCGAGCGATTGATAAACAGGCTATCGAGCAGTGGAAAGTGCCCGGCGTGGTTCTGATGGAGAATGCCGGGCGCGGTGCGGCCGAGTTACTCATGGGACTTTTGCCGTCGCCGGCGTTAGTGACTATCTTTTGCGGCTCGGGTAACAACGGCGGCGATGGCTTTGTGATCGCCCGTCACCTGCTGCGAGCTCGATATCCCGTCGAGGTCATTTATTTCAGCGAGCAATTTGCGCCGGATGCCCAGGTGAACTTTGAGATTTGCCGAAATCTTCAACTAACCCTCCGAAAGTACGAAGGTAAGCTGGATCTTTCGCAGTCGGCCTGGCTGGTGGATGCCCTATTCGGCACCGGATTGAATCGACCATTGGAATCTCCTTTCGATACCGTTATCGAAGTTATGAATTCGAGTGGAAAACCGATACTCGCAGTCGATATACCTTCGGGGTTGGATGGCGATAGCGGTCTTCCCCTCGGGTCGACCGTCCGGGCCAGCCATACTGTGACGTTCGTCGGCGTGAAAAAAGGGTTTCTGAATCCACTCTGTCGGCCGTATCTCGGCCAGTTGCATATTGTCGATATTGGTGTTCCTACATCGTAAACTGAATTTATGGATGCGATCGCATATCTCGACAAAGCCGGCAAAATGGGCCTCAAGCCTTTGTACGTGCTGCATGGCGACGAGGATTTTCTCAAACGACAGATCAAGCAAGTTATTGTGCAGGCCGCCATCGGGGATTCCGATCCGGAATTCGCCGTGGCGAATTATCTCGGGGAGCAAGTGGAATTTGTGGCCGTCCGGAATGAACTGGAGACACTCCCTTTTCTATGCGAGCGACGCATCATCCTGATCGATCAGGCAGATCCTTTTGTCACCAAGTTTCGCGCCCAACTCGAATCCCTGGTGAACAGGCCGACCAAATCCGGAATACTGGTTCTTGATGTGAAATCCTGGCCCTCGAATACTCGCCTTGCCAAAGCCGTTCCCGACGATTGTTCGCTCAGTTGCAAAGCTCCCCCGGCGGCGAAGCTGATCCCCTGGGTAGTGGCCTGGGCCAAAAAAGAGCATGGCCGGAAAATTGACCCCATGGCGGCAGAACTGCTGATCGAGAACGCCGGAACCCAGATGGGTTTACTTACGCAGGAGATCAGCAAGCTGGTTTCCTTCGTGGGAGAGAATCCACAGATCTCCAGAGACGATGTCGAGAAACTCGTCGGTCGGAGTCGCTCGGCGAACGTATTTAAAATCCTGGATGCGATTGGCGAAGGCGATGGGCGAACGGCATTGACCATACTTCGAGAACTCTTCGAGGAAGGGGAGGAACCGATAGGCATCCTGGCCGCATTGGGAACGCAAATTCGGCGACTGGCCCAGACGGCCTACTATGTGAATCAGAAACTTCCGATGGAACAGGCAATGGATCGGGCCAACGTGATGAAGTGGCCGCAGGCCCGTCAGAGCGCCGTGAAACAATTGAAGCATCTGGGCCGGCAGAGGCTCGGGCAACTCTACAATTGGTTGGTGGAAACCGATCTGGGATTAAAGGGCGGGAACCCGCTGCCGCCGAGAATACAGCTCGAGCGGCTGGTGGTTAAAATGGCCAAAGCTCGAGCCAACTAAGCCCCGTAATCGATCTCTTCTCGGCTGACATTGATGGCTTTTTCGAAAATATAACTCCGTCGTTTTTCAACTTCCTCGCCCATCAAAGTTCGGAAAAGCTCGTGCGCTTTCTGGGCATCGGTCATCGTCACGCGGAGCAGAGTCCGCTTGGAAGGATCGAGGGTGGTTTCCCAAAGCTCTTGAGGATCCATTTCCCCCAGTCCCTTGAAGCGGGTGATCTTCAGACCTTTTTCGCCGAACTTCCGAACTTCGCCGACCAGATCCCGCAGATTGGCGATGTTGTAAGTGTCCTCGTTCTGCTCCAGCGAGAACTTCGCGACTGCCTCCCGACCGGCGATTTGAACGGGGGGGACGATGTCGGCCAACTCGAAGCCGAGCTCACCCAGTTTTTCCAGGGTGCGATTGGCACTTCGCAGCTCGTGCAACTCTTCCATGAGATAGTGAACCTTGTCGTCTTCCGGCTTCTTCTCATCGGAATCGCTCACCGCGAGTTCCTTGCCGAGCTTCTTACCCTCGTCCACGCGGAAGACATCGATCTCTTCGACGGTGTGGAACCAATGATCTCTTCCGCCCAGCTTTACCAGATACAAAGGCAATTGGCCGTTTCGGGACGCCGGGAGGAGCGTGTTCACCGAGAAGCCTCGCCGTTCCAGAATCTGCAGGGGTTGTTCGAGTCGGTTCAGAAGATCGAGCAGAGTTTTCAACTCTGTTCCTTCGAAGGATCTCCCTTTGACTGTCTTGAAACGCGTCTTGTCCAACCCGCGCGTGATGAGCTCGGTCTGCAATTCGACTTGCGTCTTGATGAAGCGAGTCTGCTTCTTCTGTTCCACTTTGAACAGGGGCGGGCGAGCCACAAAAATGTTACCCGCTTCCACAAGTTTTCGCATCTGGCGGAAAAAGAAGGTCAACAGCAGCGTTCTAATATGCTGTCCGTCGATATCGGCGTCCGTCAGAATAATAATCTTACCATAACGCAGTTTCGAAATGTCATCTGGGTTGCCGATGTCGGTACCCACCGCGGCGATGATGCTGCTGATTTCTTGGTTATTGAGCAAATGCTCAAAGCGAGCTTTCTCCACGTTCAACGGCTTGCCTCGAAGAGGCAGGACCGCCTGATACATCCGATCGCGACCGCCTTCGGCCGAGCCACCGGCCGAGTCCCCTTCCACGAGGAATAGTTCGGAGCTATCGCGATCCTTAGAGGTGCAATCGAGCAGTTTCCCCGGCAAGCCGCCACCGGAGAGGAGATTCTTGCGCTCGCGTACGGCTCGGCGAGCTTTCGCTTCCGCCTCGCGAGCTTCTGCCGCGAGATTCACCTTGGCGATAATCTTCTTGGCTTCTTTCGGATTCTCCTCCAGGTACTTCGAAAGCACTTCGCTCACGGTCGAGGAGACGATCCCTTCCACTTCCGGGTTGTTCAACCGGATCTTGGTTTGCGCTTCGAACTGCGGATTGGGAAGGGTGATGTTGATTACCGCCGTCATCCCTTCGCGGAAATCTTCACCGACCGGCGTGATGTCGTTCTTGAACAGTTTTTCGCGTTCGCCGTAATCCTTAAGCGTTCGCGTGAGACCGGCGCGGAAACCGGACAAATGCGTTCCGCCATTGGGATTGAACTGGTTGTTGGCATAGCAGCGTACGATTTCGGTTTCGCCTGCCACGGTGTATTGCAGGGCCACCTCCACCTTGACGTTATCCACTTCTTTGAAGATGTGAATCGGCAGGTGCAGAGCGTCTTCATTGCGATTCATCCAGGCGACGTACTCGGCCACGCCCCCTTCGTAGAAAAAGATTTCCTCGCGGTTCACTCGCTCGTCGCGGAAGGTGATATGCAGGCTCTTATTGAGAAACGCCAGTTCCCGCAGACGGTCGCTGAGCGTGTCGCCGTTGAACTGGGAATCGCCAAAAATTTCCGGATCGGGCCAGAAGGTGATCTTGGTACCCGTGCGATCGGCGGCCCCGATGTCCTTGACCTCGCCGGGCACCTTGGGCTTGCCCCGTTCGAATTCCTGCAGATACGTCCGGCCATCCCGGCGAACTTCGGCCTTGGTCAGTTCCGATAGAGCGGTCACGGCTTTAGCACCCATGCCGTGTAGACCGGCGGATACCTTGTAGGCGTTGTTGTCGAATTTGCCCCCGGCTCCCACCAGCGTCATAACGGCTTGCAAGGTGGGAATCTTCAACTCCGGGTGCATGTCCACCGGGATACCGCGGCCATCGTCGCCCACAGAAAGACTGCCATCGACGTGGACGGTCACCGTCACGTGCTTGCAGAACCCGGCCAGGAACTCGTCCACCGAGTTGTAAACCAATTCGTAAACGAGATGGTGCATACCTCGGACACTGGTGTCCGGGATGTACATATCGGGACGTTTACGAATGTGATCGGCGTCCTTCAGATGCTGAATATTTTTGTGTGTGTAGTCTGCTGCCGGAGCGGGTGTTTCCATGCTTGTTCAGATATCCTGAAAATCAGCCCACAATGAAAGTCGAAATTTGAACGTAAGGTCAAATCAGAATTCGACTTTAGTGCAAGTCGTTAAGCCGTTTAAAGCGTTATGAAATTCTACGGAAAAAGTACGATTTTGCGACTAGTATTCATAGGATCTAAAAGACCTTTTTTCAGGCGCTGTGTGGCCGCAAAAAGGTTATTGGAAAATGCTCAAAATGGGGGGCAAAGGCTTACTCGGTTCCCTCCTCTTTCAACTCGGGGAAAACTTCCGCGGGCAGGCCGGCGGCTTTCATCTGCTCCGTGAGCTTTTTGACCGCCGCGAAGCGATAATTGGCCACCTGTTGCTCGCTGATTTGAAGGAATTTGGCCACATCCCGATTCTGCCAGCCCTTCACGAACAGCAACTCCAGGGCTTGCATCCGGCCATATTCCCCTTTGTCGATCAGGCCCTGAATCATTTGCTTCAGGGAACGGGCCAGGGCGTTGGTTTCGATCTCGACGCGTTCCCGGCTCCGGGCCAGACTGCTGGCCTTGCGCTGTGTTTCATCGGTTTGCTCGGCCAGTCGCTCCTCGGCGGTCTCCCCGGTCTGTACCGGTTTCCGGCCCATGCGTCGCAACTGGTCGGTAATCTTGTAGGAAGCGATCGTGAACAAATAGGTTTGCAATTCACGATTATCGTCGAAGTTGGCGAGACTATTCAAAAAGCCGATGAAAGTTTCCTGCACTACATCTTCGGCGGTAGCCCGATCCCGCAGCCGACGAATGGCGAAGGCCAACAGTCGGCCTTCGTACTTTTGGATCAACTGTTCCCAGGCCTGGGTCTCGCCCTTACGGATTTGCTTGATCAGTAATTTGTCGGCTTCGGAAGACATCGGGAGATTCCAGGGGATTCTGCTCTCTGCTTCCATTCTACAAAAACATCAGGACAATAAAGACAGATATCAACCCGGCCGAGCCGACTACCAGCCAAGTCGTCAAATACCCTTTGGTCCACTCATCGAGCCGAAAGAAAGCCCCGATCACCAAAAGGGCGGCCACCGAACACCCTAGCGCCCACAATCCACTCACTACCCGGCCGGCCTTTCGGAACTGCTGTTCCATACTTTGCGGCATTTCGAGCTGCAGTTCCACGGTATAGAAGTATCCCAGATCGGATCTCTTGCCGTTCGTTTCGCCCGGGCTATTGCTCGAAGGAAACGGTTCCTCATGCGGAATAGTGTTCTTCAGCATATTCTGCCGGATGAAATCGATTGAAGGAGTGTAGGCACAGCAGTGTTCCTTCTGATGCAGATAATTGGAGATAAACGCTTGTGCATCCTCCAGACCGGCTTCGAGAGCCTCTTCCCGGTTCGCTTTTGGAGACTTGGTCCGGACGACGAAGGTCACCGTACCATCGTTGGTTTTTTTGACATCCTTCTCGGTATCCAGATCGGCCGCTTGGGAAGTCGGCGCGAACTGCACGATCAGGAAGGTCGATAGTAATGCCGCCAGTATATATTTCATCGGGATATCTCGTGGACCGGTAGGGATCTTCCACCGGTGCTACCTTTAGGTATTTCGAAGTCGAATTTTCTTGGGACGAGCCGGGGGCTTCTCGCTCCACGGACTCACCAGTTGAATCACCCCGGCCGCAGTCGCCAGACTAATCAGGGCCTGCTCTGTCGCGATCGGATACTTGAACTCCCCTTTCAGGACAACCGAAATCAGGAAGGTGATGAAACCGGTCCCGACAATCGGCCAGATACTGAACTTATCTTCCCGGTAGCGTTCGCCGAAGGAGTACCATCGCATCAGGAACAGCGAGGCGGTAAAGAAGACGATTTCTCCGATGAACAAGTTATCCTTGTCGAATTTCCAGTGATTCTTGCCAAAGGTGGGTAAGTGCTGTGCACCCGTTGCGCTCAACAGGAAGTTCGGTATCGTCACCCCATCCAGCCAGGCCGCGAATACACCCAGACCCACGCCCAGCAGCGCCATCTGCAATCGTTTGTAGCCAATTTTCTTGCGATTATCCCAAATTTTTGTCGGCACCAGAACGGACCAGCTCACGGCGATAGTCATCAGATAAATCGAGCCTAACGTCGGCCAATCCAGCGAACCCGAGTAGACCGCCCAAACCAGCACGGCGGCCAAAGCGGGAACCGGCGCGAGAGCCATGGAAGTGGCCAGTTCGCTGACTTTGCCGCGCCAGGTCTTCGATTTGGCGGGCACATCGAGAGTGTAGGGGTCGCTCGCCAATGTACCCGGGTTGGGCAATGGCGGCTTGGGTAGTGGAGGTGGGACCGGAATCGTTGGCACATAGGCCACGGTATCGGTCATCGAGGGCTTGGCCGACGAGGAGGGATTCAGACTTTCCACTGCCGTGATCATCTCGCCCATATCTCGGAAGCGGCGGGCTGCATTTTTATCGAGTGCCTTTTCGAGAATGGTTCGATAGCCGCTGGAAACCCGTTCGAGCTTCGGCAGGTCGGTCTGATGCTTGATGGCGATCTCCGCCCAGCTTTCGCCTTTGAACGGCACTTCACCTGTCAGCATTTCGTAAAGCATCACGCCACAGGCATAGATGTCAATTTGCTTGGAGTAGTTACCGCTGGCGATTTCGGGAGCCATGTAATGAATGGTTCCCACGTTGCTCGATTGGGCCAGCTGCGATGAACCGACCGATTTGCTGAGACCGTAGTCGCCGAGCTTGACCATCCCATTTTCGATGAAGATGTTGCTCGGCTTGATGTCCCGGTGCACCACGGCGTGATCGTGCAGATAAGCCACCGAGCGGGCCGCTTGCAGGAACAGTTCCCGGGCCTGCGTTTCGGGCAGGCCGCGCGGGTTGCGATTCAAAAGACTGCTCAGGGGCTCGCCGTGGATGTATTCCATCACCAGCCAGCGGTCTCCCTGGGAGTCGGTTCGTAAATCGTACAGGTGAACCAGATGAGGATGCTTCAGATTGAGGCAGTTGGCAATGCCGCGGAGTTCGGTATCGGAATGCCCGCGAATGAGCTTGAGGGCGACTTCTTTGCCCCCATCGCTGACCGCGAAGTAGACCTCTCCGAAGCCTCCTTGGCCCAGACCGCGTTTAATGGTGAAGCCGTCGAGTGGCTTCTGCCCCCAACGGTATGTAAATTTCATGCGCGAATCTCCCTGGAGTCGGGTGGTTATTCGCCGCCCAATTAGAACTATTTGAATTTTATGAGTTTCCTAAATCCGCCTGAACCAGAAAAGTCTTTTCGTCCGGGAAATAGCTAAGCGAAATTTTGTCAGTTAAATAACTTAAAGGCCATCACGACTTCTTCCCGGGACGGAGCTTGCAGGTGCCGCTGCGAAAGTGAGAAAACTCAAGAATTCCTGGGGAATTTGATAAATCTGGGAGGGAATTTTGCCCGGGAACTTCCTGAAAGGTCATCAGATCATCATTTTTCACCTAGTGGAACAACGAATTTGATGGCCTTCCAGGCAGAAAAACTGCGGTTTTCCTAAAGGAAAAAGGAGTTTCCCTCATCTCGAATTTTCCATACTGTTTTGCTCCTCGTTTCACTCGAATGAACGCCGTCTCCCACACGACAAGTCTAATCGCGGGCGGAAAAACGGCCCTCGACGCACCCCGTATTATAATCGATAAGCTGGCCGTAGTGCCATCTGAGTAGTCGGCGGAATTAGGAGCCTGGCGAACCTCGGCCGAGGTTTTTCGACCGATCGACTTGAACGCCACTCCGTCACTTCGGGAGAAATCTATTCCAATATTTCCCGTAGTATGAAGAAATCCTATAATTCCGGTTACCAATTAAACTGAAACACTTACCAGAGAACCGCTTCCGTGAGTCAGTCGTATCTGTTTACCAGCGAATCCGTTTCCATGGGCCATCCGGATAAAGTGGCCGATCAGATTTCCGATGCCGTGCTCGATTTTTGTCTGAAGCACGACGCACGCAGCCGTGTGGCCTGCGAAACTCTCGTGACCACGG
Source organism: Telmatocola sphagniphila (assembly GCF_018398935.1). Lineage (GTDB taxonomy): Bacteria > Planctomycetota > Planctomycetia > Gemmatales > Gemmataceae > Telmatocola > Telmatocola sphagniphila. The sequence continues at coordinate 6,448,623 of NZ_CP074694.1, forward strand.
ATTTAGCGGTCATTGCGGGCGAAATCACCACCAAAGCCCCGTTGACCCGCCGGGCGGTCGATGCCCTGGTTCGCGATGTCGTGGCCGGGATCGGTTATGTGGCCAAGAACGAAGAAGAACGCGAAGAAATCGGCTTCACGGCCGATGCGATTCAGGTCGATTGCCGAATTCACTCGCAGTCGCCGCACATTAGCCAAGGGGTGGACGTTGGCGGCGCCGGCGACCAGGGGATGATGTTCGGCTTCGCTTGCGACGAAACTCCCACCTTGATGCCACTGCCGATCGACCTGTCCCACCGGTTGGTGGAACGGCACGCCAAGTTGCGGCAGGATGGTACGCTCGGCTGGCTGCGGCCCGACGCCAAGAGCCAGGTGACCGTGGAATACAACGCCGATGGCACGCCGTCACGCATTCACACCATCGTTCTTTCCACCCAGCACGATCGCTCGGTGATGGCCAAGGATCGCGCTGACTTTTTCACTGATGAGGCCCGGCAGCTGGTCATCGACAAGATCATTCATCCCGTGCTGAATGCCGACCGACCTGACCTGGTTAAAGGCAAGCTGGTGATGATTCCTCCGGGGAAAGAAGCCCCCAAGCTGGCACCGGGCGATATTGCCTGTCACATCAACCCGACCGGCTGCTTCCTCACCGGTGGCCCGCACGGCGACTGCGGTTTGACTGGCCGGAAAATCATCGTCGATACCTACGGTGGTCGTGGCCGGCATGGTGGCGGGGCGTTCAGCGGTAAGGACCCCACCAAGGTGGACCGCAGTGCGGCCTACATGTGCCGGTATATCGCCAAGAACATTGTGAAGTCCGGTTTGGCCAAGCAGTGCGAAGTGCAGTTGAGCTACGCGATCGGTTTCCCCGATCCTTTGAATATTTGGGTGAATACCAATGGTACGGTGGCCGCGGGGGTCAGCGAAGCGAAACTGGTGGAACTGATCCGCAAACATTTCCGGTTGACTCCGGCCGGGATCATTGAGACGTTGAATCTTCGCCGACCGATCTATCAGGAATCGGCTCGTCATGGTCACTTCGGTCGGGAATTGCCCGATTTCTCGTGGGAAAAGACCGATAAGGCCGCGGCTTTGAAGGCGGATGCTTAAGCGAATAGCGGATCAAAATCTGATATTCATGAAACGCCAGAAGAGGAATCTTCTCGGCGTTTTTTTTGGCTTAGCTTCCCGGGAAAGCATTTAACCGCAGAGCACGCAGAGGGCGCAGAGGAGAGAGAAGAGAAACCAAGGAACACTTTAAGAGGGACAACTGTCACGCGCAGGACTCTTTACCGGCCCTATTCTCAAGTTCATCGAAGAGATCAATTTATTCTCTACTTCAGACTTATTCTTAAATCACTCCTTCGAAATCTCAAAGTATCCATAATCGTGCGGAAGACTCGAGATATATCCTCCCACTATAAGAGTTCGATGCTTGCTGATCAGTGCCACATATTCGACGATCTGATTGCCAGCAACTCCCTTGAATTTCATCTTGCCGCCACTGCCGCCGTTATTGATTTTGTTCGTGGATATGCCAGCTGAAGTTGGAGAATCCGGACTAAAGTGACCCTGGAATTCCATCTTCACAAACTGGCCTGTTTTCCACGTACTATAAATTGGGTAGTAAACATAAGCTTCGGCGGTGAAATCTTCATTTTCAGGTAGCGGATCGGGAAGTTGAACTATGAGATTCCCAGAAAAGCCAGCATACTGATGCGTTTTCCAGATACCCGACCAATTGACCTGAAAAGATTTCGGAGTGTGCGATACGAACCAGAAGTGATCCGCCGTCATGAGGACGATGTAGCTGATTAAGGCAGCGGGCAAAAGCCAAAGCAATAGCTTTTTGGAGATGATTCTTCGGAGCAAACTTTTCTTCGGACTTACTGTCGCTTCCATGATGATCCCTCTGAAAAAAACTCTGGCTATATTTCATAAGTATCTCCTGGATCTTGCTTCCGGCCTTCTCTCATTCGGAATTCATTTCGCTTTCAAAGCAGTTCGAGATAGGGCTGTCCAGAAGTCAACAATAGCAAAGTTTATTTCCGGCGATTTGCATCGAAATTTCGAACTAGGAAATACACTCGTGAAATCGGAATCGCTTCTATTTTCATATCAACGAAGCCGGAGATACAGATTGGCGAGTTCAAAGCTCTCCTGGTGAAAATGTCTGGATTTTAAGAGTTTTTTATATGTTTTCCTAATTCGTCTGTCGGGTTTATGAATCACGAAAGGCAAATTAATCCCAGTCGTTGGATACGCCAATCTTCAGACTCCATGCACTGAAATGCCGTGTGATTGTCGGCTTTCGCTTGGTCAGCGAGTTCTTTAAACTCTGAACCAAAGTCGTTGCTAAAGGATTCAAATTCATCCGAGAGTAATTTGTCGCAACGTTCGATCAGCTCATCGCCTTTTTTAATCAGGGATTGGGCTAATTCCAGATAGTTCATCAAGTTTGCCCTAGAGACCGGATTTAAGAATTGGACTCCAGCAATAGTGGATTATACTATCCTACTATTGAGTTATTTTGTTTGGTTTCAGACTCAGATAAACCTCATCTGTGCTCTTTTTGCAATCTCCAAAGCCTTCATTTTCTGCGAGGCTTTTTCTGCCGGCCATTCTATCGCATCCGCATGATTCGGGTTGTCTGCCAATGGTATGGCTTCGACCTTCAGGGACTGTTCGAGAAATGCTGAGCACGTAACGTCGGCTCGCCCATACAAGGTTAATTTGCGAATAGCAGCCACTCGCTCGCCTTCCCGCCAAAGTTCTTCAATGGTCGCTTCCCGATGACGAGTTAGAGAGAGTTCCACGCGAGGGTGCGGCATGAAAGCGTCCGGCTTCACGGTCTGATCCGATTTGCGAAAATGGCTGGAAGACAAAATATAACGAGCCAGTATTTCTACCGAATCGACCGGTGGGACCTGAGCGGGGTCAAACATGATTACAGGTCTCGGATCAGTTTAATCAAATACGCGGGGACTGTTCCAAAAAAGGGCATCGAACCGTAATGTTTATTCGATCCGAAGAGGCCAGCGTAGTGCAACAAACCCGTTGGATCGACACTAACGGAAACTACTCGCTGCGGGGACTTGTACCATTCCATCGTCAAATGCCCATCGGGCTCCGCACCAATGGACGGGCGTGGGAAAGCCAGGGGAAGGGAACAAATGAGTTCGTAGGCGAGTACAAAGGAGGACTCCGTGACCGGAACGGCGCCGAAGCCGTCCCAATTCGGCTGCTTGCACCCATCCCAAACTTTCCAGAGTTCGTCCAGAACTTCGTGATGACCGAGCGTCGAGGAGGTACGCAGCTGGTTTTGACGAAATCGAATACAGGAGTCTATCACAAGCGCGTAATCGACTCGAGGTTGCTGAGTGCTGTTCATCGATCAGGTCTCAGACGAGGGATTGAATCGTTTTCTCCGTCAGTAAATTGAAGAAGACCTTGTTCTTCAACCAGCGCATTTTCTTCAAGGAATCAGCTACCGTACCTGAGTCATTGGGCAACGGTTTCGTTGTAAAAACATCGATGTCCAGGAACAATCCCGAACTCTTCTCCAGCTCGGGCATCGATGGTTGCAAGATCTGGATTACCCGTATTCCGAAAGGGTGTCCCGGCACGCTGAAAGTGCTTTGGTTAACGAACTCTTGCAGGGGTAAGTTTGCAGGGCACATCGGCGGATCGCGGAGAATATCGCTTAGCTTGTCGTTACTCGCAACCGGAATTCGATTGATGAAACGAATTCCCAGCCGATGAATTTCAACAGGGGCGGCCACATCCACGAATACTTTCCAGGCCGCTTTGGCCGCCTCGAGAAAGGGTTCCCAGTGGGCATAGGTTTGGGTTCGACTGAAAATCAGGCCGTCCCGGGTAAATTGGACTATGAATCGGCCATCGGTGGATTTCATCCGAATTCCCTGCCAACCCGATGTCGAATGAACCAACGGGGTTGCCTCCTTATCGCCAAAATTGGGAGCGAATGGAAAAAGCTGCATGGGCTCGTGAATCTGGTATTCGGGTAGCCGTTGCAGGAGAACTGTTTTTAAGGATTCAGGGTCGAGAGAATGGGTTGCCCGGGCCTGCCAATGAATGACCGCTTCCACGATCGGAGGTCGGGAAAGCTTCTGGAATTTTTCATTCAGATCAAGCGGGAAGAGAGCCATAGCCGTTTCTGAAAAGGATTCGATACCGGTAATAAATCTCTTTAATTTTACGCTTTTCCGCGGCCGTCTGCCATGATCTTCTCGATCCGCAGTTTAAAACTCATCTCCCGACGCCGTCGCATAAAGCTCTTGAAGTCGTAAAAAAGCGATGTCTTCAGAAGTTGCCGTTCGCAGGGCCTTCCGCTTGTCGGCATCAATCGGATTTATCATCTGAAAGCGAAATTCCTCCATGCAAATCCAAGATCGGGTTTTTATTGTCACGGGTGCCTCTTCCGGAATCGGATTGTCGACAGCAACAGCATTGGCCGAGGGCGGGGCTCAAGTGGCTTTACTTGCACGCTCGAAAGCGGCCCTGGTAGAGCTATCGAGTCGGCTTCCCCGCAGCTGGCCAGTCGTTGCAGACATGACCGACTTCGAGTCCGTCCGTCAGGCAGTGCGAGAAGTACACCAGCACTACGGTCGTATTGATGGTCTAATCAACAATGCCGGGCGAAGTTATGCCGCCGCCGTGGAGGAGATCGATCCGGTCATTTTCGATGAGATTTTTCATCTCAATGTGTTGGGGCCGATTGTGGCGATGCAGGCCGTGATTCCCATTATGCGTTCGGCCGGCGCCGGCAGTATCGTGAACGTGAACTCCGGCACGGCCTTCATGACCGTGCCCCAATACAGCGTTTATTCCTCCTCGAAGAGAGCTCTGCTCGGTTTCAGCCTGACCGCGCGGGCGGAACTGGAGAAGGATGGAATTGTTGTGAGCGAGGTTTACCCGTTCATAACGGACACGAATTTCGGTAAGAATCGAATGGGAAATCCGTCCGGTGGCGGCCCATCGGCGAACTATGCCGAGGGAGACAAGCCGGAGTTTGTTGCGGGTCTCATCTTGAAGGCTATCGAGGAAGGGCTGGCTCAATACTTCGCTAATGACCGGCTAAGACGATTGGCCGGGGTGAAGTAGCGATTGTCTCTCAAGGGATAAGCCGCTGCGGAAACGCGAAGCGAAGAATCATTTAACCGCAGAGCACACAGAGTTCGCAGAGACGAGAAGAAAATTTTCACCGCTGCGGAAACGCGAAGCGAAGAATCATTTAACCGCAGAGCACGCAGAGTTCGCAGAGACGAGAAGAAAATTTTCACCGCTGCGGAAACGCGAAGCGAAGAATCATTTAACCGCAGAGCACGCAGAGTTCGCAGAGACGAGAAGAAAATTTTCACCACAGAGAACACCGAGTGCACTGAGAGTAATCATTTATTGTGAGCAATCGCACGTTGGTTTAGATTTTCTCAGTTGAAAATGCGTTGCATTTTCAACCTTGGCAGAGCTAGCACCCTAACACGGAGTCTCTCAGTGTTCTCGGTGTGCTCAGTGGTGAAAATTCTTCAAGTACCGTTCGAAAGTCATCTTTGAACATTCAGTACTAGCTACCGCTCACGCAATTCCGGCTTCTCAAAATTCCCTCTGCGGCCTCTGCGCCTCTGCGGTTAATTTTTTTTCTAGATAAAATTTGAGGGGACAGGCATGTGGGGAGCCCTGCACCAACGGCTACACTCCGCGCTGCTTCGGATCCCAAATATACTTGTGCATCTGAAGCTGCATTCTCACCTGCAACTGAGAATCCAACAGCCAGTCGACCAACTGCACCGGTTTTACCTTGTCGTGCACCACACTCAAGAGCACTTCGAAACGCCGATCGAGCTGATGCTTGCGGATAGTCTCCACCGTCCATTCGAAATCCCGCCGTGAAGCGATCACGAATTTGATTTCATCAGTCGGTTTCAGATGATCGAGATTGGCAAACAGATTCGAATCGCACTCGCCGCTGTCGGGGCACTTCAAATCCATGATGATGCACACCCGGCGATCGACTTGATCCACCGGAACTGTTCCCGAGGTTTCCAGCAGAACCTTCTTGCCGCGATCGGCCAGCTGCGACATCAATTCAAAGGCTTCTTCCTGAAGCAACGGCTCGCCGCCGGTTAGCTCCACCAGCGGGCAGTTGTATTCGAGGACTTTTTGCAGAACATCTTCGAAAGAAAGGAGCGCACCTTCCTTGAATGCGTGCGGCGTGTCGCACCAGACGCAACGCACATTGCAGGTCGTCAGACGCACGAACACGCAGGGGAGCCCGGCGTAGGTCGATTCCCCCTGAATACTGCGATAGATTTCGTGAATCAGCAACTGGCCAGCGGGTTTGTTGGCCAGGGGGGCGAGCCGATGCTGATGTTCCGGCGCCAGATTTAGTTGCATGGAAGTACGAATCGAACTTTCTAAACCGGTGGATTGATTTTCTGTTTCATCGACCATAACCAGGCTTCAATCCCACCGACCTCTTTGGCCAGACAGCGAATAAAACGCTGATACGACTTGGACAGATCCGGGCTCTTCACTTTCGGTGCATAAGTGAAAATACATTCTTTTACGCGCCGCCGAGCTTCATCGAAGGCCCCACGGCGATGTTTCGGTGAGGTTTGCTGCACCAGTATCAAGGTCTCGGTCAGCGTGTAAATTATCCGGGCGGTATCGCTCAGTTGTTGAACGTTGGATAACTTCAACTGAGCGTTGGCCTCCTCGGTTTTACCCCGCAAGGTTTCTTCGAAAGCCAGCCAGACCCGGAATTCGGGCACACTGCTGTCCTCATCGTCCAGATCGAGAGCCCGGCGCGTGATCTCTTCGGCCTGCTCGTACTGTCCCAAAGCCCGTAGGATCAGGGCCGGGGGATGGAAGATCCAGGGAGATTCCGGCTGGCGATTTGGCCAGTCTTCAATCCACTTAGCTCCCTCTTTCAACTCGTTCACTGCTTCGTAGGCCAGCGCCACCTTGGCCCAGCCGCGGTTGTCCCGCTCCAACGTGGGACGGTACTTTTCCAATAGACGGTCCAACCGGGTTCGCTGGTTCGGTTTGGCGCAGGCTTCCACGGCGGCGAAGACCGCTTCCTGACCGATTTCGCCCCGTTCCATCAGTTCGGGAAGTTTACTTTCGAAGTCGTAGTCGTTCTGGGCCGCTTTATGTTCGATCCAGAGCTTACCGACTATTGGCGTCGCTTCGGGCTCATCGATCAATTCGGTGAGCCAGTTATCGACTTCGGCTTTGTAACCCGACTGTTGAAGCGATTCGATCATCTTGTTGACGACCATGGCCGGGGCATTTTCGTCGAGAGCCAGGCTGCGGAAGATATCCCGGCAGCCCTCGGCGTCCTTCTTGCGAGCCGCGAGTCGCAGCGCTCGCAAGCGGATGTAGGGTCCATCGTTGTGTTCCTGCAGGCGGGCCAGCGTACCGTTGGCCGCTTCCAGTTCACCGTCGGCCAGTTGTTCGTCGATCAGATGCAGACCTGCGAAAGCGTAGCTGTTGTCGAGTTCGAAGGCTTTCTGAAAATCGACTTTGGCGCCCCGGCGGTCGCCGCCGTAGAGTTTGGCCTCGCCGCGATAGGCGTGGGAGGCGGGGTTGCCCGGATCCAATTTGACCAGACTTTCCGCGGCCGACAGATATTCCTGATGGTTTCCCGTGGAATCGTACCAGTTCGCCAGTTGCTGCCAGCCCCAGTAATATTCGGGATCTTCTTCGAGAAGCGTTTTCATCGCGGCGATGGCTTCGTCGAGACGATTCTGCGAGCCGAGCACCCAGGCGGACCGGCCACGCAGAGCGAGTGGAATTTCGTCGGGGGGGAACACGTCCGGCTTGCAGGTCTGAAGAGCCTCGTCGTAGCGGCCGAGACGGGAGAGCAGTTCCGCCTTCATGTCGTAGGCCTGGAAGCTGTCCGGTATAGCCGTGATTACCTTGTCCATCATCTGTAGTTTTTCATCGGCTTCGCTGGCCTGGCCACTGGGGCCTTCAATCCAGGACATCAGGATGTAGGGATGGAATTTTGGTTCGGTCTCCAGAATTTCTTTCAGGACCCGATCGACCATCTTGGTATAGCCCGCATTGCGTAACTCGCTGACGGCCGTGTTGATGGGCCAGGTGGAATCGCAGGGCAGGGTACAGACTTCGCGAAGCGCGCTCTCGCCTCCCTCTTCGTCCTGAGTGCGGGCGGCCAGTTGAGCATGGCGGGCCAGAACGAATGGCTGGCCGCTGCCGCCGACATGTTCCTGAAGCACGGCCAGCACCGGTCGAGCCGCTTCGTATTCTTCTTCCTGAATGAGCGAATCGAAAAGCAGCATCCCGGCGTAGGAATATGCGGGAGCCAGTTGTTGCGCTTCGCGCAGATCTTCGTGAGCGCCCTCTTTATCGCCGACCTGCAGCTTGGCTTCGCCGCGCATGGCCAATGCGACCGGACTATCGGGTCGCATTTCCACCAACTTGCGAGTCGCTTCGAGAAACTCTTCCGAGTTGTTCATCTCGTTGTGCCACTCGGCCAGTTGTTGCCAACCCCAGTAGTAGTGCGGTTCGAGGGTGACCAGCGCCTGCATCTCCCGTATCGCCTGAGGCAGGTTCCCCCGGCGTGCTTCGACCCAGGCAGCCCGGCCCTGCAGAATCATGGGCGGATCGGGATCGAAAATCGACGGAGTGGCCGCGGTCTTGGCTTCATCGTAACGGCCGATTTCCGCAAGCCGCTCCGCCTTCATGTCGTAGGCTTCGATGCAGCGTGCGTTCAGTTTGATCGCCCGATTCAGAGCGTCCAGGGCTTCATCGTGATGGGCGGGGCCGGAGAGCATGCGGGCCAGAGCCAACCAGGTGCGGTAGTCGCCGGGCCGCAGGTGGGCGACTTCGCGAACGGTGGTGAGGGCTCGGTCGCCATCTTCCATCCGTTCGGCCCATTCGCCGAGCGCCCGCCAGGCCCATTCGTAGCCAGGGTCGAGTTTCAAAGCGAGGCAGAGACGACTGAAGGCCTCTTCGCTTTCACCGACGTTCCAGAGGTGATCGGCCAGGTAGCCGTGATTGACCGGGTCGAGCGGCGAACGCGCCACTGCCTGTTCCAGCACGACCCGCGCTTCCTCCGGATGAGATTCTTCTAGGCATTCCGAAAGTTCGCGGGCGGCGAAACCCCAGTTCGGCGAAATTTCCAACGCTCGGCGGAGTGCGTTGAGTTGCGTTTCGATGTCTTCGGTAGCTTCGCAGATTTCCGCGAGATCGACCCACAGCCGACTGACCAGCGGGAAAGTTTCGGTGGCCCCTTTAGCCAGTTCCTTGGCTTCTTCCATGCGGCCCGACATCGAGAGCAGCTGAATGGCGACCGACCACGCCTGCCAGATTTCCGGCTTCTCGTCGAGGACATTCTGAACGACGCGAAGAATATCTTCCGGTTCGAGGATCTGCAGAGCCTGATCGCGGTAGGACATCAGCCCTTCGGCCACGACTGGTTGCTTCTGGATTTCTTCCCCGATGAACTCGAGAGCTTCCTTCTTTTCTTCTTCGCCGCGAGCGAGATTGACAAGTTCGCCAATAGCGAGGTCGTTATCGACGGAAAGTCGGATGACCTGTTCGTAAGCTTCGCGGGCCTGTTCGACACGATCGGCCCGAGCATAAACGTGGCCGAGAGTGTAATAGTAAGAAGGACTCTCGGGTTCGATATTCTTGGCGAAATCGAGTTCCACAAGTGCTTCTTCGCAGCGGCCCCGGCTGGCCAGGTGTAACGCCAGTTCCCGATGGGCCCAGGCATCCTCCGGGCAATCGGCAATCATCCGTCGAATAACCGCCTCGGCGGGGAGTTCTTCGTTGCTGCCGCCGGGAGGGATGTTGTCGGAGCGGTGCCACTCGATCAGAAGTTGCTGGAGCGGGTAGAAGTGCGGGAATTTTTTGCAGGCCGCTTCCAGCCCGGCGATCGCGGCCTCCCGGCCTTCCAGATCGGAAACGAGCCGGACTTGACTCCGGTAGGCTTCCAGATTGCGGGGTTCTTGTTCCAGAATCAGACCGTTGTATTTGAACGCGTCCAGGAGTTTGGCTTGCTGGGAAGCCAGTCGGGCCGCGCCGCGAGCGAAGGCAACGGGGCTCAGCCGTTTTTCGGCTTCCGTCATGGCTTCTTCGACTTTGTCGGCATCGTTGAAATTCAGCCGCATCTCGGCCAGGAATAGGTAGAGGTCGCCGACTTCTTCAAGGATGGAAGCTTTATTCCGCTCGGGATCCAAATTGGCCGCGGAAAGTGCCTGTTCCTCGGCCGCAATGGCTTCGCGAATCGCCTGAAAGCCCTGGTCGATTTCGTTCTCTTCAATGTAGGCGTAGAAGAGCGCTCGAGTCGTCTCAGCGGCTCTCGCCTTGGCACGATTGTGACGAGCTTGCAGGAAGCGTTTGGCTTCGGGAGCCTGTCCCTGGCTGCGGGCCGCACGCCAGTAACTCTCGGCAAACTGTTCATCCTTGTCTTCCAGCGCCGCGGCCATGCGATAGACTTCGGTCGCTTCTTCGTATTCGCGCTTTTCCCAGAGCAGGCTGGCTAGCAAATAGTAGGCGCCGGCATTGTGCTGTCGTTTTCGGATCGCCCGGCGCAGGTACGTGATAGCCGGGCTGTAAAGTCGGAAGTCGGCCAGGGCCATTTGAGCAAAATATTGTGCGAATAACGGCTCACCGTCGAATTTTTCGACCTGTTCGTTGGTCAGCCGGTTGCGTTCCTCCCGACGGCCGAGTTCGCGCAGGGAGTTCATCCGGGACAGCTGGAAATTCACATCGTTGGGATAGAGGCTCAGCAGTTGATCGAGTTGTTGAACCGTCCGGGTCGGATTCGCATCGTAACGGGCGAGAGCCAGTCGACCGAGTAAATCCAGCCGCTGATTGCTCGACTCGCGTTCTTTCAGCAGACCGTCCGCGGTAGCGCGGTCGTCTTTGGCCAGGGCCGAGAGTACGCGATAGAGCCGGTCGTATTCCGCACGCTCGACGAAGGGGATTTTTTCAAAGCGATCCGCTTCGGCGGCGGGCAATATGGCCAGGAGCCGGGGACCGATCGAAGCGTAGCGTTCCAGAATCGGGGAGATGGGAGCTTCGTTGGCTTTGCGTTCGCCGTTGTCGATCATCCAGATCGATTCGCGCAATCTGTTGCAGCCCATGGCCACGAAGGAATGGGTGTAGCCGGAATCGACGAGGGTAATCAGGAAGGGGATGCCGTTTTCGAGCAGTGCATACACCGTATCGGGTGCAAATTGAGCTTCCACACAGCTAAACCCGAGCGATTCCAGCCAGGCTCTTTCACGAATGTCGGGAAGACCATCGGAGGGAGGGGTATCGGAAGGTTGGAAAAGCCCTTCGGTCTTGCCCCAGAACTTCGCCAGAAGTTCGGCGGGGGGGGTGTCGACCGGCGATTTGCGAACCGCAACTCCGGCCGGGGTTTGATCGAGCCGAATCGACGCAGGGATTGGGCCGGACAGATTGTTCAGTCGTTCGGCGAACTGAGCGTAAAAGGGCTCCTTGTCCAGCACGGCCAGCGGAGCCTGACTCTTGGCCATTTCCAGATCGCCCAGGAAGAACGCCGTGTCGCAGCGCCGGGCCGCCAGCCATTTCTGGACGTCCTCTTCAAGTAATGGCGACAATTCGGCGTAGCGTTCGTAATTCTTGCGGGCCGCTTCGACCATCCCCAGGTCGAGTTGACCACTGGCCAGATGGGCCACCACGAGGCCGCTCTCGATATGCTCGCAAGCCCGTTCCAAAACTTCCAGTGCTTCCTGCTCCCGACCCATGCGCTGAAGCAGATGAGCTTCGGCCTGCACGCCGGGCCGGAAATAGGGAGAAAGTTCCTGGCTGCGGCGAGCACAGGCGAGGGCTTCCTCATAGCGCTCGGAAAATTCGTAGACGGAGGCTCGTTCGATCAACAGCCACGGCCGGTCGGGGGCAGTGGAATCGGCCCGGTTCAGCAGACGTTCGGCTCGGTCGAAGTCGCGCAGTCGGCCGGCGATGAAGCCTTGCAGGCCGATCCAGTCGGCCCGGACGTTCGGGGCGGCATCGTACCATTCCATGTGCTGGCGCATGAAGCGCCAGGTGGCTAAGGGGCCGAATTTTTCGAAACGGTAGCGGGCGTTGTAGTATATGGCTTCGTGGTAGGTCGGATTATCGCGGAAGGCTCGCAGGTGCAGCCAGTGGCCCAGACGCGGCGCGCCCAATTGGATTACCAGTCGGCCCCCCAGCAGGCGCGCGGCGGGGTTGGACCAATCCTTAATCGGGCCCAGTTCCTGAGCTTTCTTCCATGCCCGAAGATACAGTCCTTTGCCGTACAATTCGCGGACGGGCGCCAGATCCGACAGTGGGATATCCATTCGTTTCCTAAAAGCTTCGTCTTCGATCGGACATTTTCACTTGAAAGGCGGCTCGTGGATTTTCGTGTCGAGCCGAACTTTCAAAAGTAATCGCGGTCCTCCGGGACCATCAGTCGTTCTTTTCCTCTTTTTTAGCAGCATCGGCCAAGGGGCCAATTAAATTTAACATCGTGCCGAGTTGGCTGATGCGAATGGCATAACGGTCGAGAAACTCCGCCAGAGAAAAATCATCGTCCAAGACGGGATTGCCGTCGTCGTCGTGCAGTTTATCGGTTAGTTCCTGAATCAATTTCAGATAGGCGCGTTCGATCATCGGAACGCTTTCCCGGCAGGCGCCCGCCACCAGAGGGAATTCCCCTTCCCAACGCTCCAGCAGCTTTTTCCAGCGGGTATTCCCGTCGTGCTGGGCGTACATCGCCCGGAGGATCATGATCTGTTGCTTTTGCAGTTCCACCACCTGCTTGAGGAGTTCGGTGGAAACGTCGGGCTGCAAAGCGGTAGCCGGAACTATGGAACCGCTCGGCGGTGCAACCTCAATCTGAAAATGCATACGGACCTCGTTCGGCAAATTGGTATACCGCTATTATAGCGAACGGGCAAAGAGAAAACCGGAGTGAACGGGCTATGTGGTCTAGGATATTTGGACTTTCCGATGCGGAACCGGCCCCCGCGGGTCTGCTGGAACATCTCCAGCAATCCGGTTTGAGCGTCCGCGGCCAGTTCCGGGGGGACGACTTGGGCTGGACGGCCGCGGAATTATCGGTCGGCACCGGCACCCCGGTCTATCTGGAGCGCTACCTGGTCAAAGAGGATAACCTCCGGGAGGATCTGAACGTCTGGGCCGGGATTCTGGAAACCTGCGATTACAGCCCTTTTGCCCAGGTTTTAATGGAAAAAGTGATTCAAAGCAAGCAAATGATTACGCTGCGCAAGCCGATTGACCACAACAACGAATCCCAGTTGGAAGATCTGCTCGATTGGACCTGCCGTTGGCTGGCGCAGGCCACGGAGGGGATTTATCAGGTGGATGGGGCCGGCTGGTTCGATGCCAATGGCATGCGGCTGATTGAGGAGTATTGAACTCGCCCCCTCGATTCCTGGCTGAGCCTTCAAACGCTGGATTTCAGTTTTCAAGATCCCAAGGTCTTTCCTTTTTGAAGGCGGCAACGCATTTTTCGTAGGGAGGAGCAGTCAATTTGCCTCCTCTCAAGCCGTAATAACCGACATGCTCCGGCCATTCGAGATCATCGATTTTTTGGGTTTGTATTTCCCAGTAGGAATACCGGCTGACGCCGCACTTTTTGATCATGCTCAGAGCTTTTTTCAATGTCGAAGCCGTAAAAAACACCATCTCGTCAAAGCGAAAATCTTCTTCCGTCCCCATAACCTCGTGATGCAGCACGATGTAAATCTGCATGAATAGCTTCCTTTCGATAAGCGTTAGGGAAGCATTCAAAGAGATTTGAGGTATTTTTCAATCCTCTTCCCGACTGCCGCTTTTCAAGTTGATCATTTCCACACAGACGGCGAATGCCATGGCGAAATAGATGTAGCCTTTATCGATATGCTGGCCGACCGACTCGGCGACTAGCAGCACACCAATTAGAATCAGAAAACTGAGAGCCAGGATTTTCAATGTCGGATGCTTGGCCACGAAATCGCTGATTTTACCTGCGAAGGTCATCATGATGAACATGGCGATGATCATGGCCACGATCATGACCCAGAGTTCTTCCACCATGCCGACGGCGGTAATCACGGAGTCGAGCGAAAAAACGATATCCAGAATGGCAATTTGAATAAGTACCTTGCCGAAGCTCACTGTCCGGGGCAGTGGCTTTTTCTCGTCGGTTGCTGAATTTTCGTCCTCGATGCTCTCGTGCATTTCCATGACACTTTTGCCAATCAGAAAGAGTCCCCCGGCCAGCAGAATCAGATCGCGAAGCGAGATTTCGCGGGCATCCGCATCGGCGAGAAAGGGGAGTTCCGGGAGGGTGAAGAGCGGCTTGGTCAGCCCCAGCAGAAACGAGAGCGAGCAAAGTAACAGGATTCGCGTTCCCAAGGCGGCGATCAGGCCGAGTTTCCGAGCCCGCGGCTGCTTTTCGCGCGGTAAGCGACCGGCCACGATGGCCAGGAAGATAATGTTGTCGATGCCGAGCACGATCTCCATGGCGGTGAGGGTGATAAGTCCCAATAGAAGGGAACCGAGGCTAGCGCCGACTCCTTCTCGGACAACTTTCAGATCTCGAATATCAGAGATGGATATTTGTTGCAGCTTTTCGCCCGTTTCGATTTCAAGGGATTTGATCTGGAGCAGGCCGCGGATTTTCTCGCGGTCGGTGAGTTCGAGGCTGTCTTTGGTGAGTTCCGAGTCGGCGGGCCGAAAGTCGATGGAGCGGAGATGGTGATAATCGACTTCGAGTAGGCCGTATTCGATGAGGATGGGAATTTTCGTGGTTTTCAGATGCCCGTGGAGCAGGGAGCCATCGCGCATTTCCAGTTTGACGGGAATGACGTCATTGGGTGGGGCGGGCGGACGATCAGCGCCGAGGCTGAGGCACAGGGCGCAGCCGAGAACGAGCCAGGACAGTAGGCGCAGCTTGGGATACTTCATGCTTCCCCCTAAGGATATCTTTATTTCGTACGGGGCAGGGCGTTCTTTTAAAGGCGGTAGCGAGCAATGCGCCTATGCGTAGAGTATCCGTCATCAAGCCTTTTTGTTTAATAAGGCGCTCGAAGGACTTCCTTATTAAAGAAAATCGCGTTTTTCTTTAATAAGGAAGGAGATGGGCAGTCTTATTAAGGGAATAGTGGTAAGAATGTTGTTGTGTTAGTACGTGGCGATGCCATCTCTGCTTACTTGTTTGACCGGTATTATTGGAGGGGGTTTGAACTAATGAAAGAAGGTTGCACACCGCTTGAAGTTCTCGCAATCCTGAGTCTCAATGATTATGACCTTGCAGTACGTTGCCTGGAGGTGGTAAAGTTAAAACTTCATTCGATCTTGCCAGCTAATATCGGCTACCGCATCGAGTTGATCCCACTCTGTCATCACCAACCCGACAATTACTACCCTGCATTAGGTGTATTTGGGCCACATTCGTTAAAGGACGCGGAAATGGCTGACAGGCTTATCAATGCTTGGGTCGACCAGCAAGGAATTGACTGGCTTATTGCCCAGACCACTAGCTTAGAATGCCCGACTTGGGAGTCTCTCAAGAATAGTGGTATGTAGGGGAAGAAATAGCGGGTGTTCGCAACGAGCGATTCATTTCTCCTTATACATCCATCACGGAAATCACACAACTCTGCAAGGGTTTTCGCGTGGATCTTGTAGACCATTTGGCGTCCACATTAGTAACGCTCCTCTTCGAGCCGCGGTGGACGTAACTCGTTATTATGTAATGCTTTGTATGGCACTGGCTATGTCAGTGCGAAAAGGATCGGACGCCTGAAATGGCTTGGATCGCTATCCAGTGACGATGTGGAGCTAGGAATTCAATGGGTATGTTGTTGAGTGCGGTTGTTATTGGAAATACGCACTGGCGAAGCCAGTTCCACACAAGAAAAGTCATGATAGGGGAAGCGGAAGGATCTGATCTGTGCCACCCGGCCGAGAAAGGCCAATTCAATTGGGTGAAACGTCACTATTGCACCAATTCATGAAGTCTCTTAATTGCATTGGACTGAATGTTCAGCTTCATAGCCAAAGTTTCTGCAATGGTGCATTCATCTGCACTAATTGACACTTCGTGTTCGAAGAGTTGCTCGCATAGAATCTCTAACGCCAAAGCTTCTTCGTTATATCGAATATAGTCTAAAGCTTGAATTATGAGCGTCGAATCCAATCGCCCGGTGAAACGATCTGCAAATTCCAGAATTTTGCTTGCGTGATTCATTTTGCACACTGCCTTAGTTTAAAATTAATGGCGTTGGGCGAGACGGTCAATATGGGAGTTCGAGAAAGCTCGGGCATCTGAAATGTCTTCGAGCCTAATCCAGTGCCGCGGGATGGCACTGGCGAATCTGTATCAGTGGACGTAACTCGTTATTATGTAATGCTTTGGATGGCACTGGCTATGTCAGTGCGAGAAAGCTCGGGCATCTGAAATGTCTTTGAGCCTAATCTAGCGACCAACTTGAACCAGGAATCCCTGGGGTAGCTTTTTTTGTGGGAGCTTGTGATCGGGAACGCCCTACCAGATAGCCATGGGCACTGAAGAGAAAGTCAGGTAGGGGAAGTGGGAGGATCTGATGAGTGCCAAGCACCAAGCACCGTAAGTATTATTACTTATAAGGATTTCCAAGTCGAAATTGATTCTTTATAAAATTAGTAGATTTCCAAGATCGCTTCCAATAATTAATAACTTAGTATTCGCTACCAGAATCTTTTGGAGATGGAATGCCCATTCGCTTTGCCTGCCCTTCTTGTCTGGCTACGCTTCAGATCGCGACGAAGAAGGCGGAAACCATAGTCAAGTGCCCAAAATGTAGCAGCAAAATAAAAGTTCCTAAAACACTCTTAAAAACGGAAGTAAAAAATAACGATAAAATCGTAATTCCTAATGAGGATATCAGAGAAGGATTTTTAATCGATCCGCCAATACAACAGGAGTCAAGTTCTCAGCGAAATTTAGACTACGGATTTGAAGACATAAAAGAAAACTTTGGCAAATTCTGTACCGATTGCGGAGCAAAGATAAGAACTACTCCATGTCATTTGGATAAATTCGTTCCCGTAACTATAAAATTGTCGTCGATTTCTGCTTTATCTGAATTATTTACAACGAATTTTGCAATCTGAGAGGGAGTAAGGCTGAAATTTGTCCTAAATGCGGAATTCGCCAGCCCGTAGCTACTCCAATTAACACTGACTTTCACACTTCTAAAATCTCCTCGAGTGGGAACAAAACCGCTGCCGGTATTTTTGGCATTCTGCTTGGTGCGTTGGGAATTCACAAATTCGTTCTGGTGTTAACAACGCCAGGCATAATAATGTTACTCGTTTCAATTCTTAGCTGTGGCTGGGGAGCTATTCCGATGGGAATAGTAGGCTTCATCGAGGGTATAATATACCTTTCAAAAAGTGATGAAGACTTTTATGAAATTTACGTACTTAATAAACGAGCTTGGTTTTAAGTTATGTGGACTTTCTATAACCACCCGCGACGATTCTCACGTAAATTGTGGTGGGTGGCGCTGGCGAATCTTTCATTGCGAAAAGGATTGGACGTCTGAAATGGCTTCAATCGCTATCCAGTGATGATTTGGAGAAAGGAATTCATTGGGGTAGCTTCTTGAGTGAGGTCGTTATCACGAACGCACTGGCAAATAGCCACTCCCACCCAAGAAAGTCAGGATAGCAGGTTAGGCAACCAGGAGGATCCTATTAGTTCCACCTGGCGCTTCTTCCCATCTTCTCACCCGAAATTTTTTCGACAAGATTCCCCCGAATTCTGAGCAACTTTCTCATCGGCAGCGTTCTTACGGGTGAAAGGTCGAACCCGGCCTTATTGAGCTTGGTAGGGCACGCTGAATAACTGCCCGACAAGTCGGAAATCAGAAGGATCCGATTTCCCCCGACGTTTTTGGGATCGATGGAGTGAAAAGAGACTATGAAGACGCGCAAGGCGGCAAATCTGCATTCCTGGAAAAGCTCTGTATCGCTTCGGATTGAGGAATTAAACGAGCGTATTGTCCTATCCACCGTTACTCCAATCACCGTGGATACCCGGGCGCTGGGAGCGATGAACGCCACCCTCGAGAAATATGCCGTGACGGCGGCCGTCCAGGCCTCCTTTTCCGGGCCATTGACGGGTACGATTCAAGGGACCTATACAACGCCGCAAACCTCTTCGAACGCCGGTACGAAATATACGCTTCAGGGCACTGCGAATCTCACCAATTTCGGTCAGGCGACCGTAACCGGTTCGGTCACATCCGTTGGCATCATCCAGACGGGCAACGCCATCGGAAATCTGGTCATCAGCAATTCCCAGGGAAGTGCCATCCTATCGTTGACGGGCCCCTCTCAGCTCAGCGGCGCGACGTTGCCGAATACCTTCACTTACAAGGTGATTTCCGCAACGGGGGCCTTCAGTTCGATAACCACTCAGGGATCTCTAACGATGGCGCTCGACAGTCTGGGACACTGGTCGACGAATCTGAATATCACCAGCCTGAACGGCGTGGCTCAAGGCACATACTCCGCCGTGCGATCCAATCCCGACTTTGGCACCAGCTACACTTTGAAAGGCACTATCAACATCACCGGTTTGGGGAGTTACAATCTCGCCGGGTCGGTGCAAAGTCTGGGAAATGTGGCCGTCGGGCAGGCTCAAGGGCAACTTGTGATTAGCAATTCGTTGGGTTCGATCACATTATCGATAACCGGACCGCAGCAGAAAGGATTCGCCGCTCTTCCGGGGACGTTCTCCTGCAGTGTTGTGAATGCAACCGGTGTTTTCAGTCCTGCCACTTTAGTGAACTCCTTTCAACTCACCTTGAACTCCAACGCCACATTCTCTGCGACTTTCGGCTCGGCCACGACACCTCCTCCCGCGGATTCGGGTTACGGGTCGCTGGTCGATTCGTTCTACCAGAAGTATCTGCATCGCGAAGCGGAACCGGCCGGTCGGCAGGTGTGGATTGCAGCTTTGCAGAAGGGATTGTCCGCGAAGCTATTGACGGAATATTTCCTCAGTTCCTCCGAGTATCTGCAATTGCATGGAGCGAGCCAGGCGACCTATGTTCGGGCCATCTATACCGACATTCTGGGAAGGCCCGGTTCCGAACAGGAAATTGCCACCTGGGTTAATGTGTGGAATGCCGGGGTGGGGCAGAAGAAAGTGCTGCAGTTCATCCTGAGCTCGCCGGAAGCGGCCTCGAAGAATCCCACGCTGCGGACGTAAGATTCCTCGATCTGGTGAATTGGCTACTTCTTCAGATCGTAGCAGTAAATGAACTCCTGATCACGAAGATAGAGTTTTCCACCGGAAATCACCGGCTGCGTCCAGTTCTCCCCGCTGGGAAGCCGGTTGGCCGACTGGCGGGGCAGTTTTAATCGGCCTTTCTCGGTCCACCCCTTGGGGCTGGCTTCAATTAATACGACCACGCCGCCGCGCTCGGCCTGGCAATAGAGCATACCGTCGGCGTAGGCGATGGAGCCGCGGCCGAGCGAGTCTTTATCGTCCCAGAGATTTTTTCCGGTTTTAAATTCCTGGCAGAACCAGCCCTTGTTTTCCGAATGGCCGTACAAATAGCCATCGACGATTACCATGCCGCCATCGCGATTTTCGACGTTTTTGTTTGAGAAGATTTTGTGCACGGTGAATTGCCCTTTTTCCAGAGCGATCTGAATGAGATCGCAGCCCTGACCGAACCCGACGCTCGAAAAAATGTAGTCATCCTGAAGGATCGGCGTGGCTACCACCACATCGTCATAAGGGGTTTCCCGTTTGTACCTCCACAATAGCTTGCCGTCTTTGGCTGATATGCCAACGATTCCGGAATTGAGAACTTGGATAAATTGCCGTACCCCACCAAGATCCGCCACTACCGGCGAGGAATAACTGGCTTGCTCGGCCACTTGCATCGATTGCCAGACCAATTCACCGGAGGATTTTTTCAGGGCGATCATCAAACCTTTTTTACCTCCGCAGGAGCAGATAAGGTTTTCACCATCGACGAGCGGTGCGGCCGCGTAGCCCCAACCCAGAGGTGTGGGTTCTTCGGTTCCGCCGCCGATCGGGTTCACTTCGCCGCCGAAATCTCGCGGGAGATTTTTCCGCCAGCGCTCGCTTCCCGATTTTCGATCGACACAAACCAGATCGCCGTTGCCGCCCAGGGCGTAGACCGAATCGCCGTCGACCGTGGGCGAAACATTTGGCCCGCGATTCCACTTGTTGCCTTGCCATTTGAACAGCGGGCCGATCTTGGCCTGCCAGATTTCCGTTGGGGTTTCCTTGGAGAGATCGAGACAAATGACGAATTCCGTATTTCCCCGGCCGACGGAGGTGTACAAATTGGTTCCCACAATCACCGGCCCAGCGTAGCCGACACCGGCTTTGTCGAAAGTCCAGAGCAGCTTGGGGCCGTTTTGGGGCCATTCTTTCAATAAGCCGGTTTCGCTCGATTTCCCATCGCGGTGCATTCCTCGGAATTGTGGCCAGTCTTCCGCCAGGGTAGCGGCCGGGGTGAAAGATACGAGGATTGATACCCAGAGAAGCACGCGGTACATTTTTAAGCCCTCTTTGATGCGGTCGAGGAAGCGGCGGAGCTAATAGTTCTTTAGCAATTCTGATGGGGATCATGTTGAGATTTCGTGAAATTGCACCATGACAGCCGCTGGGAGCGCTTTCTCTTCTCGACTAATCGCCAGTAGAGTCTTATAAAAATTTGTTCGGTATCTTTCTTGTAACACGCATGGTCTGGGGAAGCACGATGGGCTTTAAGTGTGGTATTGTCGGTTTGCCGAACGTCGGAAAATCGACCCTGTTTAATGCCCTGTTATCGACCATGCAGGCGGAAGCCGCCAACTATCCTTTTTGCACCATCGAACCGAATCTGGGCCGGGTCCAGGTCCCCGATGATCGGCTGCAGAAATTAGCTGCCATTGCCGGTTCGGCCACCATCATTCCCACCCAATTGGAATTCGTGGATATCGCCGGTCTGGTGCGCGGGGCCAGCAAAGGGGAAGGGCTCGGTAACAAGTTTCTTTCCCACATCCGTGAGGTCGATGCGATTCTCTATGTTCTGCGCTGCTTCGAGGATGGCGACATTGTCCACGTCGAGAATAATATCGATCCGTTGCGCGATGCCGAGATCGTGGAAACCGAACTGATGCTGGCCGACCTGGAAAGCGTCGAGAAGCGGCTGCCGCCGTTGCAGAAACGAGCCAAGGGGGGCGACGTCGAGGCCATTGAACAAGTTACTGTGATGGAGAGGGTGTTGAAGGCCGTGGCGGAGGGTAAGCCGGCGCGCTCGATTGAAATCAAGAATGCGAGTGAGAAGAAAGCGCTGGAGATGCTGCATCTCCTGACCTCCAAGCCGATTCTGTTCATCTGCAACGTCGATGAAGGGTCCGCGGCGACCGGCAACTCTCTCTCGGCCAAGGTGGAAGAAATGGCCAAGAAGCGAAATGCTCCCTGTGTAGTCATTTCTGCTCGAATCGAAGCGGAAATCTCGATGCTGCAGAGCGATCAGGAAAAGAAAGAGTTTCTGGATTCGCTCGGGCTGCCCGAGACCGGTTTGTCGCGGATCATCAAAGCCGGGTACTCGCTGCTCGATTTGGTGACTTATTTCACGGTCGGGCCGAAGGAAGCGCGGGCGTGGACGATCCCGATTGGAACTACCGCACCGCAGGCGGCCGGGGTGATTCATACCGATTTCGAGCGAGGTTTCATTCGGGCCGAGACGATTGCCTACCCCGATTACGTCGAACACAACGGCGAGTCGGGAACCAAGAAGGCCGGGAAGTTCCGGCTGGAAGGCAAAGAGTACATCGTGCAGGATGGCGATGTGCTGCACTTCCGTTTTAACGTTTAAACGTCTCCGCCCGTATTAGGGAATCGGCAGCTTCCCGAGAATCGCTTTCACCACGTCATCCGGTTTCTTCTCCTGCGATTCGCCTTCGTAGGACATGACAATGCGATGGCGAAGCACATCGTAACTCAGGCTGCGAATATCATCCGGATTCACATAGTCGCGACCGGCCAGCAGGGCCTGAGCTTTGGCGATGCGGGCCAGGGCGATGGTGGCTCGCGGGCTGGCACCGAATTGAATCCAGCCGCCGATGTCGAGTTGGTACTCTTCGGGATGCCGGGTCGCCCGGACGACGTCGACGATATAGTTTTTTAATTTGGGATCGAGATGGATCAAATCCACCGCTGCTCGTAACTGCTTCAATTCTTCCAGGCCCATAACTGGCTCGAGTTTCGGCGGGTTGGCGATGGGGGCCTGTCTATCGAGAATTTGCAGTTCTTCGTCCCGGCTTGGATAGCCGACCACCGCTTTTAGAAGAAATCGATCGAGCGATGCCTCAGGAAGTGGATAAGTCCCTTCCTGATCGATGGGGTTCTGAGTGGCCAGAACGAGAAACGGCTCGGGAAGCGGAAAAGTCGTTTCGCCGATGGTGACCTGTCGTTCCTGCATGGCTTCCAGCAGGGCCGACTGGACTTTGGCCGGGGCGCGGTTGATCTCATCGGCGAGTAAGATTCCGGCGAAGATTGGCCCCTTGCGGATGCGAAATTCCCCGGTCTGCGGCTGATAGATCTGCGTGCCCAGAATGTCGGCTGGCAGAAGATCCGGCGTAAATTGAACGCGATGGAAGGGAAGATTCAATAGACTGGCGAGGGTTCGGATGGCCAGAGTTTTGGCAAGCCCGGGCAATCCTTCGAGCAGCATGTGCCCATCCGAGAGCAAGACGACCATCAGTTTCTGGAAAAGTGGCTTCTGGCCGACGACCAATCGGGAGAAGTTCGCTTCCAGTTTATCCAGTTGGGTCTGAATCTCTTCCCGTAACTTTGCTGAAGACATATTTTCCCGATTCTTAGGGGGTTGGGTGAGCGCTGCGTGTCCCGACCGCTTTGCTTTCTATAATCCGTTGTAGGCGATACCGGGACAAGGCATGACCCTGAAAGAATTCGAAAAGACCGTTCGAGACGTCATGGAATCCCTGCCGTCGGAATTCTATCCGTTGATGGAAAATGTCACGGTGGAAGTGGCGGAAGAGCCGGATCGGGAGTTGCTGGAACGGGCGGGATTTACCGAAGAGGAGATTCAGGAGGGGGATTCTCTCCTGGGTTTATTCGATCCGATGGAATTGCCTTCGCCCTGGTCGGGGGAAGCCATCGATACTCAGGATATGCCGCATACGCTCTGGATATTTAAGAACCCCCACGAAGAAGAATTCCCCGATCCAAAGAGGCTGAGGATAGAGATTCGCAAAACGGTGATCCACGAACTGGCCCACCATTTCGGCTTCACCGAACGGGACCTTCAGAAGTTTGACGATAACCCCAACCCTTTTTCGAAAGAGCAGGACTGATGCCGTCATCGGAAGCAACCGCCGCAAGAAATTCCATTTTGTGGTTATGGCTGGCCAGCTTCGGCCGGGCGGCGGGGGAAAATGCGATTCGCGTTCTGATGCTGCGAAACCTCATTACCCGCGGTACGCCCGAAGAGTCGATGGTGAGCTCCTGCCGACTTCTATTTTTCTGGCTGGTGTTCGCCTGCTTGCCCGCTCTGGTACTTGCACCGCTGATCGGCGGCGTGGCGACCGGCCGTCCGCGGCGCGCGGTTCTGCTGGGCGGAACTCTCGCGGCGTTAGGGGTCATCGTTTTCTGCACATTCACCAAAGGGCCCTTGCTCAGCCTGGCCGGGGTGCTGGCGGTGGAATCGGTATTTTTTGCCTGTATCCGTTTCTCCGCGATAGCCCCTCTGACTAAACAAGCACGTTTGTCCGTATTGATGATTCAAGGGTTGATGCTCATTGCCACGCTCGGCGGGATGTTTCTCGGCTTCGAATATTCGTACGGTTTCGATCCCGAATTGAAGGTGCCGGAAGCCTCCCTACCTGAAGGATTGCAATTAGCTCTTGCCGGCTACACCCTGGCCTTTGTCGCGCTCTTATTTCTGAAACTCCCGGCGGAGGAAGGGAACTTCCTCCAGGAGGGCTTGATTGTCCCCTTTGTTCGGGCGGCCATCGGATCCCTGCGGGTGAAGTTGTTGCGGCGCAGTCTGATCGCTCTGACGCTCCTGTTTGCTTTACAGATGCTCAATTTCGTAATGATCTATTCGATTGAGAAGGATGCGGACGAGTATTACTATCCTCTGGCCATTTTGATCGGCGTGGTTTGTGCGATGTTCTTCGATCATCCGTTTCGCTGTCTGGCGGTACTACCGGTGACCTCGCTGTTGGCAGTCGGGGTAGTGATTTGGGGCATGAGTTCGGGCGATTGGCAATGGCCCGGTCTGATTCTGGGGGGTCTGATCGGTTTTTGTTCCCTGGCTCCACTCACGCAACTCCACATCCATTCCCCGAATTCGCAGCGCGGCCGGATTTTCGCTTTTGCGTTCTCGCTCTGTGCCATCGTCACATTGCTCTGTTGCATTGCACTTTTGAAGTACGAGCGGAATCCCGATCTGGGCCGGCACGACGTCGGATACGTCCTCCTGGCCGTGGCGGGAATTTTTGCCCTATTTAGCTGGGTCGCTTTTATGCGGCCTTTTGTGGAAGGGGTGACCGACTTGTGTCTGACGCCGTTTTACCGAATCCAGGCGGTGGGCGAGGATCTGTACGACATGCCCGCGAACGGCGCGATGCTGGTAATAGCTAATCACGCCGCCTGGTTCGATCCTTTATGGCTGGCTAAGGTGCTACCCCGACCGACGACACCCATGATGACCGCATCGTTTTACGATCTGCCGGTCATCTCTTTTCTGATGCGAAAAGTCATCGGTACCATTCGCGTGCCGGAGATCGCGGTGAGGCGGGAAGCTCCCGAGATTCAGGAAGCAATCCAGGCTCTGGACCGTCAGGAGTGCGTCGTTCTGTTTCCCGAAGGCTATCTGCGCCGCAAAGAGGAACAACCGATCCGCCGGTTCGGTCGGGGGGTCTGGCAGATTGTTTCCGCCAAGCCCGAGCTACCGGTCTATGCCTGCTGGATCGAGGGGAGTTGGGGCAGCTTCTTTTCCTATATGAATGGCAAGCCGACCAAGAACAAGAAGTTTGATCGCTTGCGGAAAATTCGCATTGCCGTGAGGAAGATCGAACCGTTATTGCCGGAAACCCGGGCCAGTCACATGGCCACCCGACAGGCGCTGCTAGCCGAAGTGGTGAAATGCCGGGAGCTTCTGGGATTGCCCGACGTCAAACTGACGGCTTCCATGGAAGTTGAGGGGAAAGAGGGCGAGGGATAAGCTCAGGCCGCTTTCGACAGAGCTTCCACGCTGGGGCATTCGCTCAACTTCACTTCGTGAAATTTCTTCCCCGTGGAATCGTAAAACAAAATCCGATTCTCGGACTCGGCAAAAATGGCCGAGTTCCGCATCGCCCGAACTCCTTTGAGATGAAACATCCAGCCACATTCCCGGCCGTGACGGGTGATTGTGGAGCGGTAGAGGGCACTTTGCCTCGGATCGAGATTGTCGCGCTGGCAGAGCACCTCGCGCACGTACTCTTCGAGTTTGCTTTCCGTTGGCAGGGCAATAACTGGCGCATCCATCGCGGTTGAATCTCCGATCCCTCGAACTGATGGAGGAATCGGTTATTGCGGTCGTTGGCGTGGCGAGGAAAGTGTGGGAGAAGGGGATCGAAGCGGCCGGAGAGTTCCGGTTCTACCAGTTATTCACTTGGCGCAGCGCTTCGTACAAAACTATACCCGCGGAGGTGGCCAGATTGATGCTGCGGACTTTACCGGTTGGCATGGGTATACCGAATGTACGGCTTCGAAACCGATCTAGAATCGTGGCCGGTAGGCCACTCGATTCGTTGCCGAAAAGCAGGCAATCGCCGTCCTCAAATCGGGCCTGGGTGTAGTACTGTTCGCCGTTGGTTTCGATGCAGAGAATTTTTTCGGGGGGGATCGCCCGTTCGAATTCCTCAAAAGAATCGTGGAAAACGAGATCCACCGATTCCCAGTAATCCAGGCCGGCCCTCCGAAGACTTTTGGCATCGGTACGAAACCCGAGTCGGCCGATCAGGTGAAGCCGGGAGCCAGTAGCGGCACAGAGCCGTGCAATATTTCCGGTATTCGGCGGGATCTCCGGCTCCCAGAGAGCCACGTGCATCATTCCTAGCGGTCCTGCTGCGAGTAACGAAAACCATTGTTGTAGCGATTCGGCGTCGGTTGCCTCGGTTCTTAGAGGGGGATAAATTCCCGAACTGGCCGCGTGCACTTCTCTCAGGGGAAAGAATAGTCTGGATCATCGTCGGAGCATGGCCACATGAAGGATGCACACCCCGAAGTGCCTCGAAAGTCTATCGATCTTACCGCCGCGTTGTTCCTGGCCTATGGCCTGGTTCTTACGGGCCTATTGTTCGTGCAGAATACCACACGGTCGAACTCTCTGCCGGCCTTTCTGCCCAACCCGGCCGGCCAGTTTCTGGACTGGCCGAATCAATACCTGTTCAACTCGCTCGGCTTCGCTGCTTATGGCCTGGCCGGAATCTGGATTCTGGTGGGCCTGATTGGCTTCTGGCGAACGAGTATGATTCGCTGGGTCTCTCGAGCCCTCGGCTGGTTCTCCCTGGTTTTTATCAGTACGGTCATTCTGCATCGGATCGACACCTTTTCGACGCAGCCCAGTTCCAAGGGGGCCGGCGGAAGCGTCGGCAGTTATCTGGTCACGATGCTTGCCGAGCAATTTGGTCAGATCGGTTTCTGGGTGGTTACCTCCGGGGCAATCTTCGGAGCGTTGAGTCTTGGCTGGCCGGAGCTTTTGCGCTGGCTGGGACGTCGTCTTCAGGATTCGCTCGATGCTCTGGCCTGGAGTCTCGTGCAGTTCAGCCGGGCTATATCGCCGCGCATGCGATCCAAGTTGATTGCTTTGAACCCCTCAACACCCGTAGTGGCCGGGGCTAAAAAGAAGGCTGGCAGTGCCGAGGAAATCCAGATTCTTCCCTTGCGACCGCGCGCGACGGTGCCGATCAATCCGAAGAACAAGGAACCGAAGAAGGCCTCGGTACCGGTCAAATCCGCCACGCAGGATATCGTGCCGTTTTCGCCGCCGATGCCCAAGAATCAGCCCCCGGTGGTCGAATATTCTCTGCCGCCTCTGAGCCTTCTGGAAGATGCGGTGACGCCGACGCAGGTCGACAAACCGGAACAGCTGCAATCGACGGCCCAGCTTTTGGAGCAAACCTTCGCCGAGTTTGGTGTGAAGGTCAGCGTGATCGGCATTCACACGGGCCCCGTCATCACTCAGTTCGAAATTGCTCTTGATACCGGGCTCCGACTCTCCAAGGTGACTGCGCTGGCGGATGACCTGGCTTTGAAGCTGGAAGTTCGCTCGATCCGTATCGTGCCGATGCAGGGCAAGAATACCGTCGGCGTGGAAGTGCCGAATAAGCACCGGGCGATCGTCCGCATCAAGGAATTGGTAACCTCGGCCGAGGAAAAGATCGCTAAGTGTAAGCTTCCATTATTTCTGGGTCGGGATAACGAAGGCGGGCCGCTCATTTATGACCTGGCCGAGATGCCGCACTTGCTGGTTGCTGGGCGAACGGGTACCGGGAAATCGGTCTGCTTGAACTCGATTATTCTGAGCTTGTTGCTGACGCGCCGACCAGACGAATGCAAGATGATCATGATCGATCCCAAGAAGGTCGAATTGGCCGAGTATGGTCGGTTGCCGCACCTGATGCATCCGGTGGTGACCGATTCCAAGAAGTCGGAAACCATCCTGTCCTGGGCCGTCGATAAGATGGAGGAACGCTACGAACTGCTCCGACGAGCCCGCGTTCGAAATATTTCCACTTATAACGAGCTTTCTTACGAAGAAATTGTGTCGCGGGTGCAGCCGATCAGCGAAGAGGATTACGCGAAGATCCCGACGTTTATGCCCTATATCGTCATCGTCGTCGATGAAGTTGGCGATCTGCTGATGGAGATGAAGAAGGAAGTGGAAGGGCACATCATCCGATTGGCTCAGAAGTCGCGGGCATCGGGCATCCACCTGATTCTGACAACGCAACGGCCGACGGTGGACGTGATTACTGGCTTGATCAAATCCAACCTTCCCGCCCGGATCTGTTTCCAGGTGGCCAGCCGCATGGATAGCCGGGTGGTTCTCGATGAGATGGGGGCGGAGAAACTGCTCGGTAAGGGGGATATGCTCTTCCTGCAGCCGAATACCAGCAGCATCGTTCGGGCGCAAGGGGCTTATGCGAGCGATCCGGAAATCAATCGGATCGTGGCTGAGTTGGAAGTGGAGAATCCGGTCTACGATGCGGAGCTATTGAATCTGAAGAATCGCAGCGAGGAGGGCGATTCCGAAGGCGCCTCCGCTCCGGATACAGCCAATATCAAACAACGGGATAAATTATTCGATTCCGCAGTGGAAATCGTAGTACGCGAAGGGCGCGGCAGCGTTTCGCTGTTGCAGCGGGCGCTGGGTATTGGATATGGCCGGGCAGCGCGTCTTATCGATATGATGGCCGAGGCGGGCATCGTGGGCGAATACAACGGGGCCCAGGCTCGCGAAGTGCTGTTCACGGCCGAGCAGTGGGCGATGCAGAACCAATCGGATTCGGAAAGCGATCTGGCCGAAAGTGCCTGAAGCGATAGGACTTAGGCAGTTTTTATCCGGGCGGGAATTCATTTCGCTCGCTGGGACATGAATAAATTCCCTTCTACAATATTCGAATGATTGTCACCATCGATGGACCTGCCGGATCGGGAAAGAGTACCGCCGCACGGGCTCTGGCTAAAAAGATCGGCTACGAATTTCTGGATACCGGTGCGATGTACCGGGCCGTGGCTTACTATTGCCTTTGCAATTCAATTCCCTGGGAAGATCATTCGGCGGTGGCCGCGGCATTGCCGAAAATTCAGCTCGATATGCCGCTGGGTCGAATATTGCTGAACGGAGTCGATGTCAGTCAGGAGATCCGATCCTCCCAGATGGCGGAAGGATCCTCTAAGGTGGCTGTGATCCATGCCGTTCGAGAGTTTCTGGTGGCTCAGCAACAGGCTATTGGGCGTGGTCGTCGAATCGTAACCGAGGGACGCGATCAGGGGACGGTTGTCTTTCCCGAGGCTGAGTTGAAAGTGTTTCTGGTGGCTTCGCCGGAGTCTCGAGCCCGACGCCGTTTCGAAGATCTTCAGAAGCGGGGGGAAACGGTCAGTTTCGAAGATGTTCTCAAAAAACAATATGAACGGGATAAACGGGATTCGGAGCGGGCGGAAGGGCGATTAGTGGCGGCCAGTGATGCACTAACTCTCGACACAACCGACATGTCCATCGAAGAGGTAATCGAACTCCTAATCCGCGAGGTCGAAAAACGATGTCCCCGTGGTTAGCGCGCCGGTGGTACGATTGCGTTTTCTGGTCGAGCTTCGTGGGGTTCGGTTTCGGTCATAGCCTCCGGGTCATCGGGCGCAAAAATATGCCCGAAAGCGGCCCGGTGCTGGTTATTGCCAATCATCAGTCCTATCTCGATCCGGTACTCGTCGGTTTGGCTTCGCGGCGATACCTCGCGTATCTCGCCCGGGAATCGCTATTTCGCAATCGTTTTTTTAAAGGGCTGATCGAGAGTTTGGATGCCTTACCCATCGATAATAAGGGGTTGGGTAAAGAAGGACTGCAGGGAACGCTTTCCCTTCTGAATCGCGGCAAATGCGTGTTGGTTTTTCCCGAAGGCGAACGAACCCCCGATGGTGAAGTGCATCCATTCAAGCCGGGGATTTCGCTTTTGATCAAGAAAAATGCCGCCCCGATTGTTCCCGTGGGAATCGAAGGGGCTTTCGCGGCCTGGTCCCGTTTCAAAAAAACTCCCAGTTTCTCACCGCTGTTTTTACCGCCGAATCCGGCAACAATCGCTCTGTCCGTGGGAGAGGCGATTGATCCCAACCAGTTGAGGAATCTCAGCCGGGAGGAGAGTATTGCATTCCTTCAGCAGAAGGTGCAAATCGAGTTTCAGAAGGCTCGACAATTAAAGCGGAAATAGCCCGTTTAACCCGAAACGGAAATAACCCATTTAGCCCGAAACGTAAGTGAGGGCAATAAGAAGCGGAAATAACCCGTTACTAAGCATTCGTCGGCTGATTTCTGGGAATGGCGTCGAACTCCTTTAATATTGCCCTCATTCACATTTCGGGCTAACCAGGAGTTGGATGGATAAGTCGATATCCCGGACCGGTCACTCAATGATCTTGTTGATCGTGTATTCCACGATGCCGCGGGCACCCGCCTGATACATCTGCGGCATGATCTGTCGGACGATATCCTCATCGATGATCGTTTCCAACGCAACCCACTCGGGATCGGTCAACTGGGACACGGTCGGGCTGTTGAGCGAAGTCTTCGGGTGTTCTTTCAACACTTGCAGCACCCGATCCATCTCCGATTTGCGGACGTTCAACTTCAGGCCCACTTTGCCTTCCGCCGCCATCGCTCCCCGCAGCATCAGGATGATGTCTTCCATCTTCCTTTTCTTCCAGGGATCGGCTAAGGCCGCGGCATTGGTCACGAATTGGGTCGTACTGGTCAGAAGCTCGGCCACGATGCGGAGGTTGTTCGCTCGCAGGGAGGAACCGGTCTCGGTAACCTCCACGATCGCATCAGCCAGCTTCGGGGGTTTGACTTCGGTCGCTCCCCAGGAGAATTCGACGATGGCCTCCACGCCAAAACCGGCCAACCAGCGACGCGTAAGATTCACGACTTCCGTCGCGATCCGTTTGCCTTGAAGATCTTTGGGATGTTGAATCGGCGAGTCCGTCGGAACGGCGAGCACCCAGCGCACGGGACGTCGACTGACTTTGCTGTACATCAATTCCGCGAGCGAAATGACTTTCGCGTCGTTTTCCTGGATCCAATCGAGTCCGGTCAGACCGCAATCCAGGAGTCCATCCTGAACGTAGCGCGGCATCTCCTGAGCGCGGATTTGCGTGCAGTGAATCTCGGGATCGTCTACCGTGGGGTAATAAGAACGGCTGGTGGTCGTGATGTTGTAGCCGGCTTTACCGAACAGTTCTAAAGTGGCTTTTTCCAGACTGCCGGCCGGCAGACCCAATTTCAAAATCGAATTGCTCATACAAAAATTGCAGGCGTAAATCGCAGCTGGGAAGATCAATGAACCGCTGGTTCGCCGTTCTTGTAAACGCAAACCAGCGGCTCATGCGAAAAATTATCACTCGGTCGTGGCCAGAAGTTCCGTCGGTCCTTCGGTGGCCAGGCTTTCCGGAATGTCATCCGAGCTATCGAGAACCGGGGCGTTGATCTTCACTTCGCTATCCTGGAACAGACGGAAGCCGGTTCCGGCGGGTACGAGGTGACCCAGGATCACGTTTTCCTTCAAACCGACCAGATTGTCCACCTTGCCGGCCAGAGCCGCTTCGGTGAGCACCTTGGTCGTTTCCTGGAAGGAAGCGGCCGAGATAAAGCTATCGGACTGCACGGATGCTTTAGTAATCCCCAAAAGCACGGTCGAGCAGGTGGCCGGTTCGGGAGCCGTCTTGGTCGGCTTCTTGCCACCTTCGGCTTCCACGCGGGCCACTTCTTCTTCGTAAGCTTCCTTACTGACGATCTTGGCATCTTCGAAGATCGAATCGTTCTTGTGCTTGATCTTCACGCACTCGTTCATCAGCCGGTCGTTGACGGCCCGGAAAGTGAACTTGTCCATGACGGCCCCGGGCAGCATGTTGGTGTCGCCCATGGTTTCGACTTTCACCTTGCGAAGCATCTGGGTGACGATGACTTCGATGTGCTTGTCGTCGATATCCACGCGCTGGCTACGATAGACCTGCTGAACTTCGCGGACCAGGTAGTCCTGCACGGTTTCGATACCGCTGACGCGGAGAATATCGTGCGGAACCAAGGGGCCGAAGACCAGTGGATCGCCAGCTTTAACATATTCGCCCGTGTGGACGCGGAGCTGAGCCCCGGCGGGAACCTGATGCTCGACTTCGCTGCCGATCGGTCGGCCGGTCTTTTCGTCTTCGGGTTGAATGTAGATCAACCGCTTGCCGCGCTTCTTGTCGCCCTGGCGGATCTTACCCGAAACTTCCGACATAACGGCCGGGTTGCGGGGTCGACGAGCTTCGAAGATTTCCGTCACGCGAGGCAGACCCCCCACGATGTCCTGCGTCTTGCCCGATTCTTTCGGGGTCTTCGCCAACATCGCACCGGCGGTAACCTTATCGCCGTTCTTCACTTCGAGGTAGGCCCGTTCCGGAATGAAGTAGGCTCGCAGGGTGACGCCCTTGGAGTCTTCAATGTGGATGGTCGGGTGCAACTCGCCGCGGTGTTCCATAACGATGAATCGTTCGATACCGGTCGAGTCCTTCTCGCGGCGAATCGTTTCGCCTTCTTTCATATCCTCGAAGCGGACGCGGCCCGATTCTTCGGAGATGATCTGGGTCATGTGCGGATCCCAGCGGCACAGCACTTTGCCCAGGGGAACTTCTTCCCCTTCGCGAACCAGCAGTTCGGCCCCGTTAGGAATCGGGAAGCGTTCTGGCGAAGCATCCTTCGGCTTGGTGATGACGATTTCGCCCGTTCGCGACAGTGCGATAATCTTGCGCTGATCGTTCCCGGCAGGATCCTTGCTGACGTGTTCGACCGAAGTAATGCGCTCGAAGCTGACCACGCCGCCCTTTTTGGACTTGTGTTCGCTATCGAGGTTTTCTTCGCGAGCCACCCCACCGGAGTGGAACGTACGCATCGTCAACTGCGTGCCCGGTTCGCCGATCGATTGAGCGGCGATGATACCGACCGCCATGCCCTCTTCGACCAGAGCACCGGTCGCCAAGTCCATACCGTAGCAGAGTCGGCAGACGCCCAGAGGAGCGGTGCAGACCATCGGAGATCGTACCGTCACCTTGTCGATGCGAAGTTTTTCGATTTCCTTGGCAATTTCCGGGGTGATCATCTCGTTTTCTTTGATGACCACTTTACCGGTTTCGGGATGCAGAATCGTCTGACGGGAAACGCGGCCGCGAATCGCATCGGCGATGCCACGGTCGATTTCGTCGCCCTTGTAGTAGATACCTTTAGTGGCTTCCTGGGTGGTTCCGCAGTCGTGCATGGTGACGACCACGTTCTGGGCCACGTCGGCGAGCTTACGGGTCAGGTAACCCGAGTCCGCCGTCTTCAGCGCGGTGTCGGCCAGACCCTTACGAGCCCCGTGCGTACTCGAGAAGTATTCGAGCACCGTGAGACCTTCGCGGAAGTTCGCCTTGATAGGCGTTTCAATGATGGCTCCCGAAGGCTTGGCCATCAAACCGCGCATACCGGCCAGCTGGCGGATCTGTTCGATACCACCACGGGCACCGGAGTGAGCCATGAGGTAAATAGGATTCAGGTATGGGGCTTCTTTGCCGGTCTTGATATCGATACGGCGGTCGGCCTTCAATTCAGCCATCATCGTCTCAGTGATCTTAACGCGGGCTTCGTTCCACTGGTCGATGACCTTGTTGTAACGCTCTTTTTCGGTGATCAAGCCGCGTTCGAAGTTCTTACGAAGCTTATCGACTTCCTTATCCTTATCCTTCAGCACGCGTTCCTTGTTGTCCGGCGTCTTGAGGTCGGAGGTCGCGAACGACAGACCGGAACGGGTCGACTGCCGGAACCCCATGTCTTTCATGCGGTCGAGCAGTTCGATCGTTTCGCGACGGCCCAATAACTGGTAGCAGTCGGCGATGATGCGCGAAAGGTGCTTGCTGCTCAAAGGCAGGTCGTAGAAGGCCATCTTGGGGTGCAGGATGTCGTTGAAGATCACCCGGCCGACGGTGGTCTTGACCAGCTTGCTGGTCTTGCGGGAGAGTTCTTCGACGACGGTCTTGTCTTTTTCCAGCTTGATTTCGGTCAGCACCTTCTTTTCGAGGGGCAACCGGATCTTGATGCGGGCATGCACACCCAGTTTGTTCTGCTGGAAGGCCATGAACAGCTCGTTCGGGCTGTGGAAGATCATGCCGTCGCCCGGCTCGACCTTTTCGCCTTCTTCGCCGCGGGAAGCGGTCAGCCAGTAGCAACCCATCACGATGTCTTGCGACGGCGTGATAATCGGGTTACCGTTGGCGGGGCTGAAGATATTGTTCGTCGACATCATCAGCACCGTGGCTTCGATCTGCGCTTCGATCGACAGCGGCAAGTGCACGGCCATCTGGTCACCGTCGAAGTCGGCGTTGAAGCCTTTGCAGACCAGCGGGTGAATTCGAATTGCGTTGCCTTCGATCAGGACCGGTTCGAACGCCTGGATACCCATGCGGTGCAAGGTCGGGGCACGATTCAGCAGCACCGGGTGGGCCTGAGTGACTTCTTCGAGAATGTCGAAAACGCGATCGTCTTTCCGCTCGAGCATCTTCTTGGCCGACTTGATGGTATCGGCGTAGCCGAGCTCTTTCAGCCGGCGGATGATGAACGGCTGGAATAATTCGAGAGCGATTTTCTTGGGCAGACCGCACTGGTGAAGACGCAGTTCGGGACCGACGACGATCACCGAGCGGGCCGAGTAGTCGACGCGCTTGCCTAGAAGGTTTTCGCGGAATCGACCCTGCTTACCTTTGATCATATCGGTCAAAGATTTCAAAGGTCGGTTGCTGGAACCGAGCACGGGCCGTTTGCAGCGGTTGTTGTCGAACAGGGCATCGACGGACTGCTGAAGCATTCGCTTTTCGTTGCGAATGATCACTTCCGGAGCGTTCAGGTCGACGAGCTTCTTCAAACGGTTGTTGCGGTTGATAATGCGGCGGTAGAGATCGTTCAAGTCGGAGGTCGCGAAGTTGCCGCTATCGAGCAGCACCAAAGGACGCAGGTCGGGCGGAATGACGGGAATGCATTCCAGCACCATCCACTCGCACTTGTTCGAGCTATCGCGCAGAGCTTCAATGGTCTTGAGTCGTTTGACGAAGTCGCGCAGCTTCTGCTTGCTGGCTTTTTCCTTCTTGTTTTCCTTGTCGAGCAGGTCGCGCAGAACGTTGGATTCCTTGACCAGGTCGAGCTTTTCGAGAAGCTTCTTGATGGCCTCAGCGCCCATTTCGGCTTCGAAGGTGTCGCCGTATTCTTCGCGAGCCCGGCGGAATTCGTCTTCAGTCAGAAGCTGCCGTTCTTTGAGCTTGGTTTCGCCCGGTTCGACAACGACATAGTCCTGGAAGTAGACGATCTTTTCGAGGCTGCTGGTCTTCATGTCGAGCAGGGTGCCCAGGCGGCTGGGCATCGCTTTGAAGAACCAGATGTGAACGACGGGAGCGGCCAGTTCGATGTGGCCCATGCGCTTGCGGCGGACGCGGCTGTGCGTGACTTTCACGCCGCACTTGTCGCAAACCATGCCTTTGTACTTCATGCCGCGGTACTTACCGCAGGTACATTCCCAGTCCTTTTCCGGCCCGAAAATGCGCTCGCAGAAGAGGCCGTCTTTTTCGGGCCGATAGGTGCGGTAGTTGATCGTTTCGGGCTTCTTCACTTCACCGAAGGACCAGCTGCGGATATCGTGCGGGCTGGCCAGACTGATGCGCACCGAGCCATAGTCATTGATGCGATCGTAGTTGCTGGTATCTACTGCGGTCTGGGGGGCAACTGCTGCGGTCGTACTCATATGTAATTCCCCTCTGAAAGAGAGTGATTCAAGCGATCATTAGCGTTTATTAACAGCAAATCGAAGAGGAGCATTTCTTCGCAATAACGCTCCGCTTCGAGTCGCTGTTAAGATCCACGCAGCAGAGTGTTTATCAGGAAAAACGCTCTGCTACGCCTCAGGGTTTAACAACGGTTCGCTCTGCCACAGACGCGAACTTCACTACAGAACCCGTTTCTTTTCCAACTGCATGTTCAAGCCCAGACCTCGGATCTCGTGAGTCAACACATCGAAGCTAGCGGGCGTACCGGCTTCCAGGGTGTTTTCTCCCTTGACCATCGACTCGTAAATCTTCGTACGTCCTTCGACGTCGTCCGACTTCACGGTCAGAAGTTCCTGCAGAATGTAGGCCGCTCCGTAAGCCTCGAGCGCCCACACTTCCATTTCCCCGAAACGCTGACCGCCAAAGCGGGCTTTACCGCCCAGAGGCTGCTGCGTGATCAAGGAGTAAGGACCGGTGGCTCGGGCATGCACCTTGTCGTCGACGAGGTGATGCAGCTTGAGCATGTAGATGTAGCCGACCGTGACCGGTTGGTCGAAAGCTTCCCCGGTACGTCCGTCGTACAGCACGCTCTTGCCGGAAACCGATTCTCCGGCGTCCTTCAGGCACTGCTTAATCTCGTCTTCGGTGGCTCCGTCGAATACCGGAGTGACCGCCTTGAAGCCGAGCTTGGCCGCCGCCCAACCGAGGTGAGTCTCCAGAATCTGACCCACGTTCATACGGCTGGGAACGCCCAGCGGATTCAGCAGAATGTCGACCGGTGTACCGTCGGCCAGGAAGGGCATATCCTCTTCCGGCAGGATCTTGGAGATAACCCCCTTGTTCCCGTGCCGACCGGCCATCTTGTCGCCGACCGAAATCTGACGCTTGGTGGCCACGTATACTTTGACCATCTGCTGCACGCCGCTGGGAAGTTCATCCCCGCGATTAAGCGAGTTGATCTTCCGTTCGCGTTCTTCCGAGTAATGCAAAATCCGGTCGTTGTGGGTCTTGTGCAGCGACTTGACCTTCTCGCTCTTCGCGGGAGAGCGAACGTCGAGGTATTCGACTTTGAAAGCCACGGCCTGCTCAGCCACCACTTTGTCGTCTTTATCCGCGGCAATCTGCTTGCCGGTGGAAGGATCCTTCATGTCCTTCTTGTCGATGACTTCGGCCAGTTCGTCGGCAAACTTGCGGAACTGATCCGCAATCAGCTTGTTGTAACGAGTGTCGATGTCGCGACGTTCCTTATCGACGGCCTTGCGCTCATCGTCGGTCATACTGGCCCGGCGGCTGAACCGCTTGGTGTCGATGACGATGCCTTCGATACCCGAAGGGACTTCCAGACTGTCGTTCTTGACGTCTTCGCCTGAGCGGCCGAAGATCGCATGCAACAGCTTTTCTTCGGGCGTCAGTTCGCTGCGGCTCTTCGGAGAAACCTTACCGACGAGGATGTCGCCGGGTCGGACGTAAGTTCCGATGGCCACGACCCCATGATCGTCGAGGTTCGACAGAGCCTTGGGGCTGACGTTGGGAATATCGCGGGTGAACTCTTCCTTACCGAGCTTCGTTTCGCGAATTTCGATTTCGAACTCTTCGATGTGAATCGAAGTGTAGGTATCGTTCTTCACCAGACGTTCGCTGATGATAATCGCGTCTTCGAAGTTGTAACCTTCCCACGACATGAACGCGACCAGCACGTTCCGACCCAGGGCCAGTTCGCCTTGATAGGTGGCGGCCCCGTCGGCCATGATCTGGCCCTTCTTGACCTTGTCGCCGATGCGTACCAGCGGCTTCTGATTCAAGCAGGTTCGTTCGTTCAGGCCCACGAATTTCCGCAGCGGATATTCCTGATCGTCCACGACGATCTTCAGGGCATCGACGTAAGTGATCGTGCCGGGCTTTTCGGCCCGTACGCACATGCCCGAGTTCCGGGCCACGTCGATTTCCAGACCCGTGCCGACGATCGGAGGTTCGGTAACCAGCAAAGGCACCGCCTGCCGCTGCATGTTTGAACCCATCAAGGCGCGGTTCGCATCGTCGTGCTCGAGGAACGGGATCAAACCGGCCGAGACGCCGACCATCTGCTTCGGCGAGACGTCGATGTAATCGATCTTTTCGGGTTGGATCGTCTGGAAGTCGCCGGCGAATCGGCCGGTGATGCCGTGAACGAATTCCTTACCGTCGGTTTCCGCGTCGGCCGGGGCCACGCAGAGGCTCGTTTCCTCGTCGGCTCGCAGCCACTGAATTTCTTCGGTCAGCTTCTTGTTCTTCACCTTGCGATACGGCGTCGTCAGGAAGCCGTATTCGTCGATTCGGGAGAAGATCGAGAGGCTCGAGATCAAACCGATGTTCGTACCTTCGGGAGTCTCGATCGGACAGATTCGGCCGTAGTGGGAGATGTGCACGTCTCGCACTTCGAAGCCGGCTCGCTTGCGGTTCAAGCCCCCTGGCCCCAGGGCCGAGAGACGCCGTTCGTGAGTCAACTGCGAGAGCGGATTGGTCTGGTCGACCACCTGTGAGAGTTCCGAGCGACCGAAGAAGTATTCGATGGCGGCGGAAACGCTCTTGGGGTTGATCAGCGAACGAGGGGACATATCCTGCTGTTCACGGATCGCCATGCGCTCTTGAACGGTGCGTCGCAGCTTCAGGAAGCCCTTGCGGAGTTCGTCGGCGGCCAACTCATCGATGGTTCGCAGACGGCGATTCCCCAAGTGGTCGATGTCGTCGACCTGGAACACGGCTTCTTCCGCCTCAGTTTTTTCCTGGTCGCGGAGCTTCAGCAGATACTTGATGGCATTGACGAAATCGACCGCCCGCAGGGTCATTTCCGTTTCCGGGACGTTCTGATTGAACTTGCGGTTGATGCGGAAGCGCCCCACTTTGCCGAGCCGGTAACGGTTCGGGTCCATGAACTTCTCTTTGAAGAGCTCCTTGGCCTTCTCCAGTTGCGGCGGGTTGCCGGGACGCAGACGCTGATAGATCTTCAGCAAAGCGGCTTCGTGCGAATCGCTGCCATCTTCGACAATGGAGGCGAGGATCAGGCTATCCTTGGGCGTCGGGATGGCCGTGACTTCCTTGAGCATCGACAGCGATACTTTGTCGAGCACTTCCTTGGTGAAGGGCTCGCCGCTGTTGAGGTAGACTTCGCCGGTTTCGGGATCGATGACGTCATCTTCGGCGATCATCGGATTCACGCCATTGGCGACATCGCCGACCAGCTTGACTTTGCCGGCGGCGTTGCTGAGCTTGATGGTTTCCGGCTTGAAGAATTCGCGCAGGATCGCTGCGTTGGTGGAATAAGCGGGCTCCATCGCACGCAGCAGGGTGACTGCGGAGAATTTCCCGGATTGGTCGATACGAACGCCCAGGGTGTCTTTCTTGGTGACGTTGATTTCGATCCAGGAGCCGCGCTCGGGGATGATTCGGCAGGAGTGAAGCTTCTTATCGGCTTCCGTTTCCATGACGAAGTCGACACCGGGGGAGCGGTGGAGCTGCGAAACGACGACGCGTTCCGCACCGTTGATGATGAATTCGCCCCCGCCGATCATGATCGGCATGTCGCCCAGATAGACTTCTTCTTCGACGGCCGAGCCGTCCGATTTGCGAAGTCGCAGCCAGACTTTGAAGGGTCGGCCGTAGGTCAGCCGGAGTTGTCGGCACTCGTCGGTGTCGTAGCGCGGTTTGCCGAGTTCGTATTTGACGTACTCGAGGCTGATCTTCTTGTCGTAGGACTCGATGGGGAAGATCTCGCGCAAAACGCCTTCCAGGCCGACATTTTCGCGATCTGCAATACTCTTCTCAAGTTGCAGAAAACGATGGTACGACGTAGTTTGTACGTCGGTCAGCGGTGGAACTTCAACGGCGTCGCCGAAGCGTCCAAAGTTGCGGGTCAGTTTCGGTCGAATGATACGGTTTGCCGGGATGGGCATAGCCACGCTCCTCCCCGAGGAAAAAAGTCAAAAAAATACCCAAAAGATCCGGTATTTGAATAACGGACCTTGCGTCGATAGCCAGAATCAATTATGCATGTGTATGAAACGTGGATCCCATCGGGGGTTCGAGTGAACGCGATGGTAACTCCTGCAATAGCGACAAGGACGAAAAATCTCTGGCTGCGAGTGCCAACCAACGCGATATAGATGCACGCATTGTCACCACGGCGCTTAATAGGATGGATGCTAATCCATGAATCGATCGCAGCACTAAACTCCTTATGGAGTCCCAGTGTCACGGTGCGACAGATTCGCTTGGGGCTTTTGCGCGGCCGAACGTGCAGGCCTTAGAACGCATGCCCAGAGTTTGTCAAGTTAATAATAACAAACCCGTCCCCCCCTTTCAATAAGGGGAGGCGGGTTTTTCGTATTTTTAGAACTTTAACGCAATTACTTGATGGAGACTTTGGCGCCACCGTCTTCGAGAGACTTCTTCATCTTCTCGGCGGTAGCCTTGTCCACACCTTCCTTGACAGGTTTCGGTGCGCCTTCGACCAGATCCTTGGCTTCCTTGAGGCCCAGGCCGGTGAGTTCGCGAACGACCTTGATGATGCCGATCTTCTTCGCGGCATCGAAGCCAGCTTCGAGAACGACCGCGAATTCGGTCTGTTCGACCTTGGGTTCGGGAGCTGCAGCGGGACCAGCGGCTGCGGCCATCATCACGCCGCCACCAGCGGCGGGTTCGATCTTGTATTCGCTCTTCAGGTATTCCTTCAAAGCGACCGCTTGAATGATCGTCAGCTTGGCGATCTTATCACCAAGTTCCTTGATTTCGGCAGGAATTTCAGCAGACATCGTACTTATCCTTATCGTTAAAAATCGGCCGGTGAAGCAATCGGCCTGCGTAATAGCAAAAAAGCAGTGAACTAGTTGATAATCCTTAAGCGGCCGGAGTCGCTTCGACTCCCGCTTTGCCATCGGCGATACTGGCGATCTGGCTGGCGACCGAAGAGGCCGGTCCGGTCAGAGCCCCCGCGATTTCCGAGGCCGGGCCCATGATCATGGAGATGATCTCGCCAATGGCTTCCAGCCGGGTGGGCATTTTCATCGCCTGATCGAGCGAGACGCTATTGCCGTCCGCGACCGCGATTTTGACCTTCAGCTTGTTTTCGTCTTTGGGGTTCTTCTTGACGATATCCTTCATCAGGGCATCGACGGCCTTGCTCAGGTCCTTGATGCTATCGCCGCCCCAGGCGACCAGGGTCGTGCCCGACCAATACTTGTCGTCGACGACCACGCCGTTTTCTTTGAAGACCTTGCGAGCGAGGGTATTCTTGACCATGTGAAGGCGAACCTTCTTGGCTCGCAGGTCTCTACGGATGTTGTATTCGAGCAGCGAGCCGATTTTCTCGGGCGCCAGCAGCACCATATCCTTGACCCCGGTGAAGGTCTTGGTCAGGGCATCCAACTCCATCTTCTTGACTAGCTTGCTCATTTGCGTCTTCCGCGTATCTGGAGGCGACATTCATCGCCTGAAATTCTGAAATTCCACTGCCCGGCCAGTGGGGCAGGGCCTAAATTTAGAAACCGACGGCGATGCCCGGGCTCATGGTTGCGGAGATAGTGACGTTCTCCACATAGTTGCCCTTCACACCCGTGGGACGGGCCGCTTTCACCTGATCGACAAAAGCCGCGATGTTTTCGACCAGCTTGTCTTCATCGAAGCTCAGCTTGCCCACACCGGCGTGAACGTTGCCGCCCTTGTCCGCTCGGTACTCCACCTTACCGGCCTTGAATTCCTTGATGGCGGCGGCGATATCGCCCGAAGCCGGAATCACTGTGCCGGCCTTGGGAGTCGGCATCAAGTTACGTGGCCCGAGGACCTTACCGAGGCGGCTGACCTTGCCCATCATGTCCTGAGTCGCGATGGCGACATCGAAGTCGAGCCAGTTTTCCTTGGTGATCTTTTCGATGATATCGTCGCTGCCCGCGAAGTCGGCTCCGGCGGCTTTCGCCTTGGCCACGTTATCGCCCTGGCAGAACACAACGATGCGAACCGACTTGCCGATGCCGTGGGGCAGCGGCACGCTACCGCGAACCATCTGGTCGCTCTGCGTCGTATCCACACCCAATTTGATGTGAACTTCAACGGTCTCGTCGAACTTGGCTCGCTTGATTGACTTCAGGGTGGCGATCGCCTTCTTGACGGTCTGCCCCTTTTCCTTGCTCAGCTTGGTTTCCTGGTTCTTCAGCAGGTTTCGCAGCTTTTTGCCGCGTCGGGGCGGGACACCCGGGCGTTTCTTCTTGTTTCGACCTTCACTGGCAACGGGAGCCTGACCCGAGGGGGCCACAGTGGCAGTGGCTTCAGCTTCCGGTTTTTTTACTTCATCAGCCATGGCTTATCCAACTCTAAGGTCATTCACATTTAGCGAAAAAACCACCGCCCCTCTTTAGAGGGCTTCGCAGTGGTGTCAATAACTTCCGTTTATCCTTCGACCGTCAGGCCCATGCTGCGGGCCGTGCCCGCGATAATCCGAGCCGCATGATCGAGGTCTCGGGCGTTGAGGTCTTTCTGCTTCTTGGCGGCAATTTCCAGAAGCTGCTTCTGGGAAACTTTGAAGCCTTTGTACTTGCCGGTCTTCTTGGCTTTTTCTTCCGCCGGCAGCAGTTCGCCGCCTTTTTTCTTTTCGATCGGAATGCCAACTGCCTGCTTCAGCAGAATCGCTGCCGGCGGGCTCTTGATGGCGAATTCGAAAGAACGGTCCGAATAGACCGTGATAACCACGGGAAGCATCATGCCTTTGTTGTCCGCAGTTCGGTCGTTGAA
The DNA here is from genome assembly GCF_018398935.1 of Telmatocola sphagniphila. Lineage (GTDB taxonomy): Bacteria > Planctomycetota > Planctomycetia > Gemmatales > Gemmataceae > Telmatocola > Telmatocola sphagniphila. The sequence goes on from NZ_CP074694.1 coordinate 6,491,001, forward strand.
CTGCTTGACGAACATGCCGATGTTCACGCCGTGAGCACCCAAGGCGGGGCCGACCGGTGGTGCCGGAGTCGCTTGCCCGCCGGGGCATTGGAGTTTAATCTGGGCTGTTACCTGCTTGGCCATCGCTCTATTACCTGCCAAAGCTGCGTGCTTGGTGACGTTATTGGAGAATAATTCGTTTTAGAAACCACCCGGGTAACGTCAAATAGTTTTAGAGAAAAATTTGCTTGAAATTTGAAAATATCTGGCAACGTGGCATTCGATTTGCGCCGGAAAGAACGAATTTCGATTAGATTTTCGGGCTAGAAGGGATCGAATCGCTGGTTTCCACTAGCTCCGATCGACTGGAGGTCGCAATTTTGTGAGTTGGGTGCTTGGCGGCATGCTCCACGGCCGATTCGGTGCTCATCAGGTTCCCCCAAGCTTCGTATCCTTCCACATGCATTAAAACGGCTTTAACTGCGGCCATGATGGGCATCGCCAGGAATAATCCCGGGGTCCCCCAGACCAAATCCCAGAAAAGGCAGGTCAAAAGAACGGTGGTAGCGTTCAGCGACATGCTGCGTCCCATCACGACCGGCACTATGACGTACCCCTCGAAGGTCACAACCATTACGTAGAAAACCATAATTCCCAACGCTGCCCAGGGGGACAGAGAGAAAAAGGCATCGAGAATGGGTGGCAGGCCGGCGACGAGTGTCCCCAGGTAAGGAACGTAGCAGAGGACCATGGTAAAGAGACCCCAGGTCCAGGGTTCGTGCAAACCAATCAGCTGGTAGATAGTGCCGAGAAATAATCCGAGCCCGGCATTCACGAGCGTTCGCCAGATCAGGTAGGTACGCACCGCCTCCGCCATTTCCATAAGAGTGGCGGTAACCGCCGCCCGGGTAGTGTTGGAGGGGCCGAATATCTCTTTGATCCGGCGAGCGAGCATTTCTCCTTCGAGCAGGAGAAAGAGCAGAATGAACAGGATCAATAGGCTTTGCACGAGCCAGGAAGTACCAATCTGGGTGAGTTCCAGGATTTTGTTAGTGATGTATTCGCCCGTCAGAAACTTGCGGGCATACTCAAAGACCGAGGATTCATCGGGATCTTTGGGGAAGGCTTTACTGAGTCGGGCATCATCCGGTACGAGCAGCGAAAGTTTCTCACGGACTCGGGAGTAGATCTCTTTCTGCCCCTCTGCGTCGCTGGGGCGCGGGATCTCCTGTAAGACCCGCGGAACCGTGATGGCGAAGGCAGAGAAGATCGCCCCGTTCAGAAGAATCAAAACGCTGATGGCGGCAAAGGCGGAGAAGGTCCAGGTAAATTTCAGGCGATGATGCAGCCAGCTGGCGAAGGGCCAGAGCATCGCGGCCAGCAGAATGGCGATGACCAGCGGTATGAAGATCGATCGACCCAGGTAAAGGGCGGTTGCCGTTCCCAGCATGGCCCCAATACCCAGACCGGCGCGTGTTGCGATCGTCAGTTTGAGATTCATAACATCTCGTCGGATGAGGCCGGGCTAAGTTTGGTGTATTGTGGCCGCTTTCAAAGTATTTTGCAATAACATTGCAATGGTCATTGGGCCAACCCCCCCGGGTACCGGCGACAAAGCCGCTGCGACCTCGCCAACTTCTGGATCGACATCCCCGCAAAGTTTGCCGTTCACCGAATTGATTCCCACATCTATGACGACGGCCCCCGGCTGAACCATCTGGGCCGTGACAAAATTCGGTACTCCGATGGCCGCAATCAATATTTCCGCCTGTTGGCAGATTTCCTTGAGATGCTTGGTGCCGCGATGGGCGACGGTGACCGTGGCATCCCCGGCATGAGGATTCGCATCGGAGGGTTTTTGCATCATCATCAGCGCCAGGGGTTTGCCGACGATATTGCTGCGGCCGAGGATGACGACCCGTTTGCCGGCCGTTTCGATATCCGAGCGTTTCAGCATCTGCAGGACACCGAACGGGGTGCAGGGCATGAATCGCGGATGGCCAGTCATCAGGAGCCCGACATTTTCCGGATGAAATGAGTCGACATCCTTCAAGGGTGTGACGGCGCGGAGGATGGTCTCTTCGTCGATGTGTTTGGGTAAGGGCAGTTGAACCAGGATGCCGTTGACCTTCGGATCCTGGTTGAGCGTGTGAACCAGTTTGAGCAGTTCTTCCTGAGTGGTGTCAGCGGGCAGATGATGCAGCCAGCTGTTCAGCCCGGCTTCTTCGCAGGCCTTTCGCTTGTTGCGCACGTAAACCTGACTGGCAGGATTTTCGCCGACTAGCACGGCCGCTAATCCCGGGGGATGTTTGCCGTCGGCCACCCGCCGGGCGACTTCCAGAGCGATTTCCGCTTTGATCACCTTCGCCAGTCTGATTCCTTCGATCTTGCGTGCAGGCATGCTGCCCTCCGTTCCGCTTGGGGTCGGCGATTCCTTCCGAACTCGATCAGGAAGGATTCATCGAGAGTTGTTCTATAAGCTTCGGGAGCGTGACGCCGGAGGGGCCATAGACGCCGAGATCGACTGAGTTGGAGACAGCGGTTTCTTCCAAATTAAATTCGATGATCGTCGCCCCTTCATCGCCGGCGGGCCCGCGATTGCGAGCGATCTGAGCCAGCCCGGCCGCCGGGTAGACGACCGCCGAGGTGCCAATGAGTAAAAAGACGTCGCAGGCCTGCGCGGCCAGATACGCTCGTTGCCAGACCTCCTTCGGCAACTCTTCGCGGAACCAGACAATATCGGGCCGGAGTAGTCGGTCGCATTTCTGACATTTGGGAAGTTCGCCCAGCGGTTCCAGATCGTGAATGCGAAGGTCCTTGCAACCGGTGCAGCGGGTTCGGTAGAGGCTCCCGTGCAGCTCGGCGACAGTGTTCGACCCGGCCTGCTGATGGAGGCCATCGACGTTTTGGGTTACCAGGGTGAATCGTTCCGCAAATCGTTTTTCGAGTTCCACGAGGGCGTAATGGCCCGGGTTGGGGCGGACTTGCTTTAATTTGTTTCGTCGTTCGTTATAGAACTCCCAGACGAGATGCGGGTTTCGGCGAAACCCCTCGGGGGTGGCCACATCCTCGATGTGGTGGCCTTCCCAGAGTCCATCGGAAGCCCTGAACGTGGGGACGCCGCTCTCGGCGGAGACCCCGGCCCCCGTCAAAACTGTGACATAGCGGGCTTGGCGGATGTGCTCGGCAGCTTCAAAGATCGCATCCATCGGGATCTCTCAAGTCAGAAGTAGGGATATGCTTCCATCCTCGCAGCCGACGAGGATTTTTTCATCACTTTTCCCCCAGGAGAGCGCAGTGATCTTGGAAGAGAGTTCGAGCGTCGCCAGAGTTCGGGAGGCCGCCCGGGGTTCCCAGAGGGCGAGTTTTCCGCCGTTGCAGCCGGAGACGAGTCGGGGGCCGCGATTCTGGAAAGCCAGAACGGAGATGGGAAGTTCGTGATACTCGAGGCTGATCGGTTCGCTTCCGGCAGGGCCTTTGCCGGTACAGTCCCAGATGGTGACGATCTGACCACCGCCCGTGGCCAGCAGGGAACTCTTAGCCTCCCAGGAGAGTTCGCGGATCTTGATCGGATAGCCGGTCATTTCGAGATCCCGGCCATCCTTGGTGTACCAGAAATGGACCGACGCATCCTGTGCTCCACCGGCAATCATCTTGCTGTCTGGCGACCAGGCGATTACGAGGAGGCTTCCCTTCCAGGGATAGGTCAGCGCGGGCTCGGGGCTATCTTCATTCCAAAGTGTCACGCCGCCATACGTCGCGGAGGCGAAGCCCTTGCCCTTTGGAGCCCAGACGACATCGGCGATAGTAGTTTTGGAATCCTGGAACGACTGAAGCAGTTGGCCTTGTGAATTCCAGAGTTTGATTTTCTTCCCGGCCGTGGTAAGCAGCAAATCGCTTTTGGGATGGAAGAGGACTTTTTCGCCCCAACTGGCCCCGAGCGCCAGTTCGTGCAGGCAGGCACCAGTATCGGCATTCCAGATGCGGGCTTGGCCGTCTTGACCGCAGCTGGCCAAAAGCGATCCCTCCGCGTGCCAGCTTAGGGAACTCGCCCCGAATTCATGGCCGGACAGTTTGCGGAGAACCGAGCCGTCGGCAGGATTAAGAAGGAAGATCGCTCCGCCAATCCCGGCGGCCGCGATCAGATGCTGTCGAGGTGACCAGAGGGCCGCGACGACGTAATCTTCAATGCTGGTTTTCCAGCGGCTCTCCAATCGGCCGGGTTTCGTCGCGCTCGCCACTATTTCTGCTCCACGATCCAGATATTGCGATAAACCACCGGGTCGCCGTGATCCTGTAACTGGATCGGGCCCGGTTTGGGGCTTTCATCCTGGCCGCCCCCAGTTGATTTGGGAATTTCCTGATTTTCCTGGATGAGGGTCCCGTTCTGGGAAACGGTCACATGCGCATTTTTGGTTTTCTTCCCGGCGGAGTCGTATTCGGCCGCTTTGAATTCGATATCGTACGTCTGCCATTGCAGCGGCGGCAGGCACATATTCACTTTCGGGGCGGCGATGGTGTAGATACCACCGCATTCATTGTTTTCGCCTTTGAGGGCAAAACTGTCGAGAACCTGAATTTCATAACGATCCTGCATGTAGACGCCGCTATTGCCCCGGCCCTGACCACTGGAACGCGGCATGTAGGGCAGTCGGAATTCGACGTGCATCTTGTAATTCGTGAAGGCTTTCTTCGTCTTCACATTTCCCGCCACTTGCAGGAATTTACCATCGGGTAACTCGGCGATTTTGCCGCCGTTCCAGTTGGCTTTCAAATCTTCCGGTTTATCGAATAAGACGAGAGCTCCTTCGGGAGGTTTGGCTCCGAGAGTGGGGGACTTCCGCTCGACCTTCTTCAATGTCAGGCTGATTTCTCCTTTTTTCAGCACTGCCTGGCCACCCGAAACGGTCCCGACCTGATTTTTTTCCCCCTTCAGATCGAAGTCTAATTCCACCTTGTCGCCGTTGGTTAGTCCAGTAATCGCCAGACTATCCTTGCCGTTCCATCCGTCGCCCGGCAGACCATCGCGAAGAATTCGGCCCTGGAACTTGCCATCGCCTTTACTGATGAGCTGCAGGCCGACTTTCTCGGTCTTGCCGTTTTCAGTAACTTCGCCGACGTATTCTCCCTGATTTTCAAAGTCGGGTCCGGCCTCCTTGGGTTGCAGATACGCGCGGACTTTGTCCGTTTTCTGCTTTTCCTGGGCTGTGGAGTTGGAGCTGTAAGCCATGATGGAAGCCGAAGCCAGCAGGGCCAGGCCGAAGAAGAGTCGACGCATGGAATTTACCTCTTGGAATGGAGAGTTCGGGTGGGAATCATCAGAAAGGTATGTTCCAAAGATTGAATCCGAAGTCAACAATCAAAAATGGTTCCCAAGCGGTTTATCTCGGGCCGCGGAAGACAAAAATGGGAGGGAATCAGCTCGATTAACGGGTGTTTGGCGAGGAGTTGAATTAAGGTGCAGCCGGCTTAACGGAAGGGAAAAGTCGGTCTAATTGGGGGTATCGGCCGAATGAATCACTTTGATATTGGGAGCTTCGGAAGCTCGAATAGCGTCCATAACTTCCTGGCGATGCACCGGGACATCCTTGGGGGCAACGATACCGAGTCTCACCTTATCGCCGCGAATTTCGATCACGGTGACGGTGATTTCGTTGTTGATGACGATGCTTTCGTTCTTCTTCCTGGACAGGACGAGCATGGTCCCGTCTCCTTTGGTTCGCCGAGCAAGACCGCCGGTCCACAACTTTCGAAAGCAAACCAAAATTTCGAAAGCGGTTTTAGCTGATTCCACAGCTTTTCCACAGCGGCTTATATTCAGTGCGGACTATTCATCCGTAATGTGTCGATGAAAGAGGAGTTCTCTTTTAGCTACAGCATTATAGTTCATATCTGAAACTTTACCAAATCTTTCAGCTGTAATAACAAACCCAATTAATAGTATTCGGAACTGCAAAAAATGAGAAAAACCTCGAATTTTCAACTTTTCCTCCACTAAGTGGACGAATGAACAGCGAATTTAGTTCACTTCCCCAATAAATTTTCAACAATTAATTTCGCGTCACTTTAATGAATCGCCGCGGTTCACCCGCCCAATTCAAAAGAGCAGGCCAACTATTGTTCTGTTCGTTTTTTAATAATGTACATTTGAACCGTCGAAATCAAATGTCGGTTGTGAGGGGAAATCAGATCAAGTTGTGTAAGGGTTGTCCCGAGGTTGCCAGGGAGTTGACTTTTCGCGTGACCGCCGGGTCCTCAATCAGAGGGGGAGCGTGGTGCGGCTTGATCCGCGCGTCGATGATCAACGGCCCGCTACAGCCCCAATGTTTCTGTTCGAGAAACTCGCCGATTCCATGGAGGTCCGCGGCCGGGTTGGTTCGGGTGAAAGTGACCCAGAGCCAGTTGTTCAAACATTGGCTGGAGAAATCGCTATCGTCCACAATTGTCAGGATTGGGCAGGTTTCCGAACCCGGAAAATTGGAGAACTCCGGGAACGGCTTACCCGGTTCGAAGCGCGGGCCGCGCACAGCCACGATGCCCGACAGCACCAGGCGCGGATCGGTAAAATCGGCGGGAAGTCTCAAACCTGCTGGAACTTGCGTGCAGAGTTGGCGTCGCACCGGCCCGGCCGCGGCCATCACCACTTTGGAACCTTCGTTCAAGCCGCTTCCGGAATAATCGAGAGTATCAATAGTTGTTCGAGTCTGGAAATGAAGGTCGTTTTTCCAGTCGATCCGCTGCAAAAGATGCGCAAGAAAAGCCGGGATATCGTGGATGTCCAAATTTTCATCATCTTCGCGGGCCACGATGAGTAAGAATTTGGCCAGCGAGAGTTGCCCTAGCCCAAGTACAGCATTGGCCGTGGTGAGCAACTCCTGAGGTTTACGCTTGCGAGCATAGGGCACATATCGTTCGCTGCCGATGGCTAACAGCAGAGGATGAACTCCAGCCGCATCCACGGCATGTACGGCTTTTATTCCCGGGATTACTGTGGGGATGATAGGTCCTGTCAGTTCGTGGATGAATTCCCCAAAGGAAGTATCCTCTTGAGGGGGTCGGCCCACGACAGTAAAGGGCCAAATGGCATCGCGACGGTGATAGACCGTTTCGACATCCAGGCAGGGAAAATCGTGTCGCAGGCTGTAATAGCCCAGGTGGTCCCCAAAAGGGCCTTCCGGCTTGGTTTTGGAAGTATCGATAACGCCCAGAATCGCAAAATCGACGTCGGCCGGGACGGTGTACACTAAGCCAGGATATTTCCGCGAGGGGATTTTTACCAGCCGTATAGCCCGCCCTCCCAAAGCCCCCGCGAAGGTCAATTCCGGTAATCCTTCGGGCAACGGCATGACAGCTGAGACCGTCAGACTGGGAGGGCCCCCTACCAGAACCGCCACGGGAAGCCGCTTCCCAGCCTGGATGGCATGAGCATGATGCACCCCGATGCCCCGGTGAATCTGATAGTGGATGCCAATTTCCTGGTCGGGAAGATATTCGTTCCCGGAGAGCTGAACCCGGTACATTCCCAGGTTCGATTTCTGCCAGCCGGGCTTGTGCGGATCTTCCGTGAGAACCAGGGGCAAAGTGACAAACGCTCCGCCGTCGTTGGGCCAGCAGACCAATTGCGGGAGCTCGGAGACTCGGCACTGGTTAGCGAGTATGGCCCCGTTTGATCGGGTTCGGGGCAACATCTTTAAAGCGGTGAAGGGAGCCCGGCGGAAACGCCAAAGGTTCCGCATCACCTGACTGGGATCGGCCTTGATTTCGATCAGTTGGCGGACGGAATCGAGAGTGTCGCGAAAGAGAAAACGAGTTCGTTCCAGAGTTCCGAACAAGTTGGCGAGCATCGGAAACCGACAGCCCTTGACCCGCGTGAAGAGTACGGCGGGGCCCGACCGGGCGTACAATCGACGCTGAATTTCCGCAATTTCCAGATAGGGATCGACTTCGCAATCAATCCGTACCAGTTGCTTATGCCGTTCCAAGTCGCGGACGCATTCGATTAAATTTCGGTAGGCCATAGCTAAATGAACCGAACCTGGAACTTGGAAATAACTCTCACATTACGAATCGACGTCGGCGATAGGAGGGGAGACACCCTCCTATCATCCGATCGCCGGGGCATTATTCCAGATTCAGACTGAGTAACACCTTTTCGAACCGGCCCCAAGGGATCGGCTTGATCGGCAAGCTCGCCGTACGGTCATCGAGTGCCAGATCCAGCAGGTACATCGTCTCCTCGTAGGTCACCCGCTTGCCTTCCGCCCGCATCAAGGAGATCCGCTCCTGCTCGGCATCGAATCTCAGGGCCATTTGCATCAGAGTCAAAATTCGGGCCCCTTCGTTACTGTGCTCTACCTTCACCATACGGACGTCTTTCCAGTCCCGGAACATCAGAAGGTGTTTCTTCCGGATCAGGATGATGGAAATCGGCTGGTGCCGCGAGAGTTCCTTGGGCTCGCAGCAGGGAGCCATGACGTAAAGGTCATGCTCGAAAGGAGCGTTGGCGGTTCGATCGCACACAAAACCGGTGAGGGTTTCCAAAAGGTAGGAACCTTCGATTCCTTCCATGGAGATGATCGTATTTGTCGGCGTTACCGACTTGGCCCGATGCAGCAGGATATCGGCCAAGTGCCCGTTGGGGATGACTCGCCGCATCTCGGCCTGACCCAGAGCCCGGATTCGGACGACATCGGGTACCTCCCGAATCGAGCCATCGTTGGGGTTGATGACTTCGCGGGTTTCCACCTGATGCAGATGAATGACCACCGTATCGCGAGCGTCGCCGTGTATGACGCTCAGGCGTTCTTTGCGTCTTCGCCAGCGGCCGACGAGAAATGTCAGGCCACCCCCAAGAATCATCCCCGTAATTGTCCCAATACCACGACCGCCAAATTCATGGAGAATATTGGCAACCATGCGTGCAATCCTTGATGCATTGAGCATCTCAAAAGTTTGGGCGTACAAGTAATTCGTCCTGCAAAGACTGTTATTTTTTGTAGCCGGGTGAAAAACCGGGTGCAGGCTCGGAAAAGAAATCGAGAAATTTAAGTTAGACTGTTGTGAGAGTGTCGTTAAGTGAAGTTCATGAGATAGTCTGAGTGAATGCCGAGTAATCACCTACAAAATACACGCCAAATTCATTTTTCTTTAATTTAGAGACCGGAAATTCCGGAAAAAGCTGAAATATTCGTCCATCTATTCCTTTGAGAGTTGTTTCCGGTATCCATCCGCACGGGTGCTTTTGTAAAAACTTCACTGGGAATTGGGTTGCTGGGTCTTGGCTGCGGCCTTCCAAAAGGGTAAAAATGGTAATTCCTCTGGTGGGTCTGGATTTGGCCAGCTGATGTGTATGGACACATACCTGCGACAGAGGTTGAGGTTACCCTCCTATGGCGCGACGCAGCGCCGACGCCGCTTTGCTTAACGGCAAAGTCCATTTAAACGGGAAATCGACTCCCGGTGTTCGTCGGTCGGATCGCTTTCTGACCTCTTTGGCGAAAGCCAAGCAGGTGACTTTTATATCTCACGTGCATCCGGACCCGGATAGTCTCGGCAGCATGCTGGGATTGGCGCATCTGGTAGAACGAAAACTTCAACTTCCCACACGCATCACTCGCGATGGAATTGTGAGCCGGGCCGAGAATAAGGCCATGGTCGAACTGCTCAATCTGGAACTGCTGCCGGTAGAAAAAATTCACTGGAAAGCCGGCGACGCCGTCGTGATGGTGGATAGCCAGCCGAACACCGGCCGTCACAGCATCGGTAAAGACGCCCCCTTGAAAGCCGTGATCGATCACCACGAAACGGGTGGCGATCTCAAGGGAATTCCTTTTCACGATATTCGTCCCCATATTGGGGCCACCTGCACCTTAGTGACAAAATATCTGCTGGAACAGGAAATCGATGTTCCGGATCGCGTGGCCACGGCTCTGCTGTACGGCATCGAAACGGAAGTCTGCGGCTTTCCGCGCGAAGCCACCCCTTGCGACGATGGGGCTTTGCAATTTTTGTATCCCCTGGCCGAGAAGAATCTGCTGGCGCAGATTCGCAATGCTCGTTTGCCGCACAGCCACTTCGAATGTTTGCTGCAAGCGCTGCAAAGCTCCTTCATTTACGACCGGCTGATTATCAGCTGGGTCAACGATCTCCCACAGCCGGAACAGGCCGCCGAAGTCGTCGACTTCATGGTCCGTTTCGAGAAGGTCGACTGGGCCGTCTGCGGCGGTGTCTGGGAAAATAAGCTGATTCTTTCCGTTCGGACGTCCTTGCATGGAGCCCAGGCGGGCGAGATGCTGCAGCGTGTGGTCGGTCGAATGGGGAAAGCGGGCGGGCACGATCGCCGGGCCGGGGGCTGCATTCGTTTGCGGAACGATTCCGAGAACGCACTCGATGAAGTGCAGGCCCGACTGCGAAAACGCTTTCTGAAAGAACTCGATATCGATGAGCAACGGGGTCAGCGATTAGTGCCGCTCCGGGCCATGCTGGAAAATCTGCAAGCTTAAGTCTCGGTACTTTCCTGTCCCGAGACCAATTCCAATTAAACCAAATGAAGTTTTCAGCCCGTTGCTATCGCGCTTTAGGAGTCATCACCGGTTGTTCACCCTCCAGGATTGGTTCCTCGGAGAGCATGCGCCGCAAATGGTTGATGCCGTTGGTGGTTCTTTGTGAGATCGTGCCGCGCGGACAGCCGAGGATCTGGGCCGCTTCTTTTTGCGATCTTCCTTCCAGATATCTCAACGAGATCGCTTCACGTAACGGCGGAGAGAGTTTCTGAAGTGCGGCATACAATTCTTCACTGAGAAACAGCGATTTCAAATCGGAAGCCAGTGTTTCTTCTTTCGCGGCCGCGCGTTCTCGCATCTTCCGGCGCTTGCGGGATCTTAACAAACTGATGGCGGAGTTGCGGGCCACTTTTTGTAGCCACCACTGCAAATTGGAGGGGAAGCGAACTTGCAGTTGTGTCAGCGCCAAAAACGCAAACTGACAAACATCTTCCGCATCGGCCCAATTGCCGAGAATTCGCAGGCAAGAATTCAGTACCGGGCCGTGATACTGGGACGTTAGAGCATTAAAGGCCTCGCGGGAGCCGCTCTGTCGGAACGCCTCGAACAGGGCCCCGTCGCTAGGTCGAGCCGGACCTGAAATCATAAATTGAGTGACCGTACGGCCCGCGACTTGAGAAGAAATATTCTCGTGAAGTGTTAGAGTCACAATCTCCGGGGAGCTTCCTTCGAGTTGCGGGCCCGCCAAAACCGGGATGGAGTTGGTAGCGGGGGCCATGCTGGCTACCCGTTCCGTTACCAGCATGGCATTAGCGTCGTAGGCCGCCAGAGTATATTGCAATTGAAGGTTGGAACTGGTCGTCTGGGAGACGTTGATCGTGAAGAGGCTGGTACTCGATTCGAGAACTTGCTGACTGCCGGAAATTCCACTCGCAATAACTATCTTCGGGGAACTGAGCGAAATGGAATCGCTGGTAGCCCCATGTGGCGAGACGGCCATGGTCGTTGGCATCGTCGCCGAGTTGACCGGGGCCATCATCGTCGTAATCCAATCCGGGTTGGATTGATCGACGTTCGTTGTCGGCGGGGTCGCCGGGAGGTTGATGGTCTGCACCCCGCCATCGCTGATCTTCAGATCGATCGGGGTGAAGCTATTGGAGTTAGTGCCGGGATCGGTGCCCGCCGTCGTGGTGGAGAGATCCGACGAGTTTGAGAAAGGAGAATCGTTCGGTAAGGAGCTCGAAGAAGCGGGACTGCTGGGGCCGGCAGCGGGGGGAGTGACCAACGCTGCATGCGTAATGGCGAAGAATTGGTTGGCAGTGCCGAGATTCGATAACCCTGCGGCCACACGAGTCGAGCCGGGCAGAAAATTCAGCAGATCAGCGGTACTGGCGGTCGAAGGGGAGGCGTAGCCCGGATTCGCGCTGGCTACCGCTTGAACATTTTCGGGAAGCGAGGTTGTAGCCGCGGCAGGTGCAGGTGTCACAGGCGCCGTAGGCACAAACAAATCGACCAGCGAATCGCCCAGACCCGATCCGTTTAAGAGATTACCACGATCAAAAGAGGTAAGCGGATCGTTAGCTGGCGGCGCTGCGAAGTTCGAAAGCGGCCCAGCGGCTGTTATTTCGACGGAGGAAAAAACCGAAAAGGTAACTTCGGTAGAGCTGGCCGACGAAGTCGGTAACTGGCTTCGCGTCGGCGGGGCGGTGGCTGGCACGGAGGCATCGTACTGGGAAATCAATGCCGGTTGTTGAGGAAGGAAAGTGAAGCTGCCATCGAGCGCCGCGAGAGCGGAGGGGCCGTTGCGGGCTTCGAGGTTCAGGACGGTCAGTTTGGCGCCCCGACGGTTCGACGTCATCGGTAGCTTGGGTTCCGGACGAAGTCGCGGCAGCCACTTACTACTCAGAATCATGGAACGTTCCATAGGGACATAGAACCAGTTCGATCGGTTTTTTACAATAGCGACTGGTAGTTGCTGACAATCCGTGTCGAGCACCATAGAGCCTCTCGTTTAGATCTATGCGGGCCTCCAATTAGATATAAACGATGCCCAACGGCGATTTGCTCACTCAAAAAAAATAATTTTTGAGGAAAGCGGATAAAGAGGCCATTTCACGAGAAAATCTCGAGAAAAAACCGCATCAAACTTTTCCCATCGGGAGTTCTTATCACGGCCAGCTACGAGAAACTATCGGATACGCTTCAGCGAAAGATTTCGGGAGAAATTCCCCTGGGAACCGGTGAAAAATTCTTTCCGGAAGAGTTCACCATCGCTCATTATGGGCGGCCGCTCTTGTTGGGAGCGGCCGTGGCTACCGTGGGGACGGGACTGGTGCTAATCGGTTCCTACGGCTGCGTGCAAGGTCCGTTAGGTGACTGGCCCAAATACGCCTGCAGCTATCTCCCTCTTTTTACGGGAGTTGGGTTCCTCGGGGTGGGATATGGGATTCTCTGTCGAGTGCCTCCCCGAACGACCGTTCTGAAAACCCAACAGGCCGGGCAGAAAACGCCGTACGGAATCTATCTGCTGGATAACGAACTCATCTCCGTTACCTGGAAGGACACGCTCATCATTTCGCGAGAAGATTTGCAGCCCCTCGATGGCGGTAGTCTAAGTTACCGTGCGAGAGGACGGCTGCGATCCCGGCGACTGCCTCGCACGCTTTGCGGGCAGACTTTGGAAGAGTTGAAAGAGGAAATTGTTCGCTGGCAAAAGAAAACAGCTTCACCGAAAGGCGAAGCTGATTAGGTTTTCCGCATTCATTACAGGCCGGGACGGGGTGGCTTGATGGGATCCTGAAAAGCATTGCACCCTTTGATTTTCACCTTTCGACTATAAATTTTATCTCCGCAACACGCGTAGATTGTGTCGAAGTTTTTCCCTCCGAAGGTCAGATTTGCCAGCTTGCCGTTGGGCGTCGGAACAATCATGTGCACTCGGCCAACGGGATCGCAAATCTGAATGCCGTAGCGGGTGGCTACGTAGAGATTCCCTTCGGTATCCACTCGCATACCATCGGCACCGCTCTCGTCTTCGCTATCGCGCACGTGCAGGTGGAAAAACTTCTGTTTGTACTTCAGAGAACCATCGGGCTGGATCTGATAACTGTACACCCAGTGGGTGGCACTATCGGAGACGTAGAGCAAAGTCTGATCGGGCGAGGTGCAGATGCCATTGGAGAAGCGCAGGCCCTTGTCGACCACTTTCTTCTCACCCATCGGGCTGATGTAAATAATCTCGCTCTGCCGGCGATTAGCCCAATCGGGGAAGGTGACGTACTTGCTGCCATTCTGCAAAACCACGATATCGTTACCCTTGAAGCCGCTGGCGATATCGGCTCCCACGCCTTTGGGATCATAAGCAATGATTTTGTCCACACCGGAGGCCACGGCGTAGAGTCTGCCATCCGGGCCAAAAATCTGCCCGTCGCTGCGGCTATTGGCCTCCAGGAATACGGAAACCTTGCCTTCGAGATCGACCTTATAAGTCTTCGAGCGAGGTACGTCATTGAAGAAGACCTCGCCATTGGCATTCACGGCCGGCCCTTCAGTGGCCTGGTAGCCTTCGCCGACCAGTTTCCAGCCTTCCTTGGGGAAGAAGGTCTTTTTGAAATCGGCAGAACCTTCGGGCGTTTTCACGGGCTCGGGCCAGTTCTTCCAGAGCCATTTGAAAGCATCCGGGAAGAGTTCCGTCGAATGTCGGCCATCATGCCGGCCTTCCCCCCAGTTGTGATCGACTTCGTAGCCCATGAACTGGAAGGAGCGTTCCATCGCCTGATTGGCGATCCACCAGTCGCCGCCGTAGATGTTGTTGTCGTTGCTGCCGTCTTCCAGGAAGATGCGGATCGGTTTGGGTTCCATTTTGCGGATCAGTGTCGGGTAGTTATGGCCCCCCCGCAGACCGACGTAGGTGCCGATGCCGCTGAAGACTCGTGTGAACGCGTCCGGGCGTTCCCAGGCGGCCGTGAACGCGGCGATGGCTCCACTGGAAGTTCCCGCAATACTGCGATCGTTGCCGCTCTTGGAAAGGCGAATGGCCCGACCATCCTGGGTTTGCAATTTCTCGACTGCCGGAAGGATTTCTTCCAGGAGGAATCGGGCATAGGCATCGCCTAGCCCATCATACTCGTAACTGCGATTGAAGCGATCCAGGGCCTTGCTCGAATCGGCCGCTTTTACCACACCGGGCGGGATGAAGACGCCGATCATCACCGGGATTTCCCTGGCGGCGATCAACTTGTCGAAAACCTGGGGAGCATTGAATTGAATGCCGTCCTGATTGACGTGAACGCAGGCCGGGGTCTTTCCGTCGTATTGCCTGGGGACATAGACGGAAACGGTGCGGGTGGTGCCCGGAAAGATTTTGCTGTCCTTGAACTCGAAGCGAAGCATCTCTCCTTCAAGTTTCGGCGGTTCGTTTTTCTTTTCCTGGGCCAGTAGAGAGAGACCTAGTCCCATGACAAAAGTTAACGCGGCAAAAAATCGAATCGAAATTCGGCGCATGGAGAGGAATCCTGGGGGAAAAAAACGGTGGGTCTAGCCTTTATAGCTATTCCCCGGTTCCATCGTCTTTCGATTTTTGCCCAGCCGGAAGGAGTCGTCGCCTCTTCTACACTTCCCGGCTCTTCCAGAGTTGTCGTCCCAGAATGGGATCCCGCTCAGTGAAGTCGCGGGAACTTGGATCATTGCGCAGACAGCGCTGAAACATTTCCATTTTCGCATCCAGATCGTCCGCATGATGAACGATCAAGACCTCCGGAACCGCGGGCAATCGCGGCGAGCCCCATTCCGGCAGGGCCAGATGAGCCAGCACGACATGTTCGAGAAGCTTGAGTAAGTGCGGATGGAGTTCGGGAAAGAGGGCGCCGGCCTGACGAACCAGATCCCGCCCGAGAATGGAATGTCCCGCCAGTCGTCCCTCAATGGTGGTTTCCGTCCAGTCGAAAAATTCGGGACTGGGCCGAAGTTCCACGGCCCGGCCGATCTCATGCAAGATTGCTCCGGCCAGCACAATGTCGGTATTCAACGGCGGTTGTGAGTCGGCGTAGATCGTTCGATACCGCTCGGCCAGAATCAGACTGTGCTCGGCGACGCGCAGAGTATGTTCCAGCCAACCGCCGGCAAAGGGGTAGTAGTGCTTCGGGGAGGCGGGCAGGCGCAGCAAGGCCTCGCGATGGGTTTCAAGCAGATAAAGAACGAGATTTTTCAGGGAAGTATCGAGTAGCCGTTCCGACGCGAGGGAGCACAGCGCAGAAAAAGCTTCTTCGGGCGGTTTCCGATAACGCTCGATGTACTCGATTTCGGTGAAACCTTCCCGCCGGTCCTTTTCGTTAACGGGACGAAGGCCCAGCAGTTCGATCTGAGAACCAAATTCTTTGTGATCGATGTATTTGGCCCGCAACCGGTAGAATCGACCGATCTGCCAGGTTTTTTCGCAATCGTCGAAGTGAAAAGAATCGCTCCAGATCAGAGTTCCGGCGGTGCGCTTGGCGTCCTTGAATCGGCAGAGGAAGTAGGGCTTGCGGTCGCGCGATTCGCTCTTTTGACGCTCCGTGAGAAGAGCGAAAAATTCGCCGACTTGATTGGGCTGCATTTCGAAAAGGCGGACCAGGGGCGATGCCAAATTTCACCTCGGAGCTAGAGGCGGGACTTTAGGGGAATTATGAAACTCATTGAATGCGAGTTCATCAGGTGAGGCAAGTCGTAGAGATCCTTACATTTCCGCTTATTCTTCCTCCACACTGTCGCTGACATTGGGAAGGCGAGCTTTTTCGATCAGCCAGAAAAGAATATGCGGATTGGGGATTGAGGCAATCGGGAACATTTTCCAGGGGCGTTTTCGACCGACCCGGAAGATGGAATATGTTCCAGAGGTGATCAGGGTCGACTGGCATTCGTACCAGGCGAGGGAGTCTTTCTTGTGGCTGAGGCCGCCCGGGCCGACGACCAGTTCGCCGAATTCGAGTCTCTCACCCAATTGATACTGCTGCCAAAGGGCCGGCCATTTGCGGGAGAAGACTTCGGCTTGAATTCGCTCGCCCAGCGAGGCCGAATTCTCCAGCGAACTTGGGATTGTGAGCTCTTCGCCGTCTTCGCGAAGGATGGTCATCTGCATGGTTTGAAACTGGCCGGCCGCTTTCAGAAGTGGCACGGCGACTTTCCATTCCTGCACCTGGGGATGCTCCGCATCGTACCAGGGGGCGGCCGCCGTGGAACCGTGATAGTTCTTGAAACTGATCGATTGCAGTTCGTCCCAGGGAAAACTGACAATGGTTCCGCGTTTCCAGCAGAGCAGGCCCATGGGGAAGCGCAGGACCCAGAGGCCACGGTGTCGGAGGATCTGGCCGATCATGGCGATGCTGAAAATCAGCGGGCCGAACAGCAGTAGAAAGATGAACTTATCCGCGAATCGGATATTAAAGACGAACCAATAGAGGTAGTTCAGCACGCCTGAGAGGAGAATGCCGCCGATCGCGTAGACCAGTCGTTCGCGAAAAATGCGCTGAGTAAAGCGGTGGACGGAAAGCGGGGGTCCCAGTTTGGCTACCGGAGCGTTGAATTCTTCCGGCCAGTCAGGCGGGATAGTGTCGATGATTTCTTCTTCAGCCATGTCCTAATTCTATTCGAAAAAAGCGCTTTTATCTTATCCGAATCAGGGCGAATTCCTGTAGGGAATTTCGAGTGGATCTTACCCGGGGAGCTTTGCCTATTGCTCGCTGCCTAAAAAGCAGTCCGTCGGAACGGCGTTCACTGGCTTGAAGAAGATTCAGTGAGAGTTTGGTTGTGGCTTACTTGGAGCGTTTTGATAAAGAATTCAGAATGTCAAAGCGACAAAAAGTGTTTCAAAATGACCAAACTGGCAGATTTTCAACGAGTGGAGATGACAGGAGTCGAACCTGCGACCTCTTGAATGCCATTCAAGCGCTCTCCCAACTGAGCTACACCCCCGATTGTTCTTCTAGGTTATTGTCCCCCGTGCATGAAGTCAACGGGGGGAAGAAAAAAGCTGCATCAGGACTGGGAAACCGTCTGCGGGGCGAAAGTTGCACCGATCATGCGACGAAGCATTTGAGCGAGGTTCATACCCCGTTGCTGGGCGACGTTTTCCATCAACTGAATCTGCCAGCGCGGCAGGAGCAGGGAGATTTCGACAATCTCTGTCTCGGTTGAAGTTTGCTCTGGCTTCGTGATGGGTTGGCTTAACCCGATTGTGGCAACCATGACTCCGTACACTCCGTTCTTCCAGTGATATACTGGGAGAGACATTTCATCTTTCAATTTGTTCGCGTCAAAAGTGAATACACATTCCGTGCCGATTCAGGAAATTTGCGAGACGAGCAATGCGATCCTCAATGAATTGTGAAGATTACCGAACGGCCAAAAAAAGCGCTCAGCATAGGAATTACGCACAGAATGTATTAGTTTCTTGCATTTCGAAAAAATTAGGGAAAAGGGATCGCCTCGCGATTTTATTATTATAAGACCGTTTGATTTTGTGGTAGAGTGGCGAGTTTTTTACAATAGTTGCAAATATTATTTGGTCTCACTTCAAAAAAAGTGTGAAAATAGGAAAATTTCCTGCTAAGACGTACTAGGTTTGCATTTGAATCTGTAAGTCACCGTCGCATCCGAGAAGACTCCCGGACCTCGAGTTCGCCTCTTCAAGGATTCTTCCAGAAGAACTGGCTTACTCCGTTCAAACCGTGTGCTATGGAATACTTAGGGTTGAGATAAGCTCGCGCTAGTCCGTCCTTTAAGCTTGCTTGTGATGGGGACCGCCGATCATGGCCAAATCGAAAACCGACATCAGCTCGAAACAGGATTTGGAAAAAAAACCGAGTTCTACTGAAATAATACCAACACCTTCGAACTCCGACTCCTCGGAAGAGTTTGTCGAGTTTGGGGCCGTAGCCTCCATTAGGGAGGGCGCCTCTGGTGTGGTACCGATTTCGGAAATGATAGTTACAGAGGAAGCGCCGTCGGTTGTCTCCTGGGCCGATGTCATCCGTCAGCAGCAGGGCGGCGTTCACGAATCCCCGGCCCCTGTAGGGGAAGGGATTCAATTCGACTCCTTCTCCGATCTGGATCTCAAAAAGAAATTCGATTCGATCATGCCGGCGGGCAGTTCGCCGGGAGTTACGGAAGTCGACGGGATGTTCTTCTTCGATGCGAAGGGGAGTGGTCTCGACGCTCACCCAAAGATTCCAGAGGGCGAGTCTTCCCGCGTCGATATGCACACCAGTGCCAATGGGGAGCAGCCTTCGGGTTCCCGAGTGCGACTCGATAGCAATCCGAGCCAGACCAGCATTGTGGAAAACTCGGGGGACATCACTTTCAGCATCAAAGCCCCTCCTTCGGATGCGGCCGGGGCGATCCCCGTACCTTCCGATGCCGAGATGGCTCTGCACCGGCATTCCAGTAACGAATTGCCGACCTTCGACGATCTCAATCTGCTGACCCAGTCCAAACCGGGCGAAAGCGGAATTCTCTTCAGTCTGACCGATGGCTTTCCGCCGTCGGACGAAATGCCTTCGACGCAAAAACACGATATTCTCTTTGGCGATCAGGATGGCGAATCGGGAATTCTGCTCACGAATAATAAGAACGAGAATGCGGACGTCGGTGTGCTGCCCCCGGATACCGAATCTCCTTCCGGGGCCGTGCGGTCCTCGATTCTGGATATCCTCCTTAGCAATCCCAACGCCTTGGATGAATCGGCTTCCTCCTCGAACGTCTTCGGGGCGAACGGCGTACAGATTCCGGATCAGGAAGATTTTGGCTCCATTCAGAATCTGACGGAAACTGCCAAGATCCGATCCACTCCCGAGTTCTTCCTTCCGGAAGCAGCCGCGATGGCTCATAACGGGCCGAGTAAATCCTCCGCGGAAATTTCGCCGACCAGTACTCCGAAAACGTTCAAGAATGAATCCAGCGGCGAATTGCGCGGCCTCGAAGCCGTCGGCGATTTTGAAGGCGATGGCGCGGTAGATATTTATGCCGATCAGCCCCTGGAGAGCGAACTGACGGCCTCGGGTACGTTCAAGGTCTCCGATGCCGATCTGGAACTCGCTCGTCTTCGACAGAAGATCATCGAATCTTCCGCAGTCGATTTGAGCTCCAACCCCTCGTTTAATTCCTTCAAAATCGATGCAAAGAAAAAGGTCCCGACGCCTCCGCCCGATTCCGGCACGGTGGCACCTTTCCCCGAAAAGAGCCATGCCTACGCGGAGCCGGTTGCCCACTTCCACGTCGGGTCCGATCCCGATGGGCATTTGAGCTCGGAAATGGACGTGGATAACTCCATGATCCGCCGACTGGAAGAGATGGCTTCCCACGAGGAGTTCATTCTCGGTGCGCCGAACATTTCGGAACAGGAACTCAAAGAACTCAATCAGGCCAACGCGGATAAGTTATCTGCAACCGACGGGCTGAAGACGCCGAATCAGCACTCCACCAGCACGAATCTGGGATCGGCGGTACTTTCCCAGCATCCCAGTAATCCCAGCAATGGCCCGGTTTCCCTGCAGCCCGAACGGGCGAAGAGCCCCTACCGTGGTAAGGATGCCGCCGATTTCGAACAGACCGGTTTAAACAAACGCGGAAGATCAGGCAAGCTTTTCGCGGGTGTTCTCGGAGCAGTCCTGGGCGCGGGGGGAGTTTTCGGTGCCGGTTACTTCGGCGGCTTCCTGCCGAGTTCCGACAGTAACGCCCGGAATTCCGCCGATCTTGCGAAACTGGCTGCGACCAACGAGGATCTGGAAAATAATCGTAAAGAGCTCTTGAACCAGACGAAGAACTTGAAAGAAGTTCTGACCCGGTTGAATGTGAACGAAACCTCGGAAGCGTTAGCCTCCATCGATTCGTTGATCCGGGCTCGCGATACCGCCGTCAAAGCCAAAGACGAAGTCAGCGGCGAGCGGGATGCTTTGAAAACGAAGATCCAAGAGTCGGAAGGCCGGCTGGCCGAGGTCATGAAGCAGGTCGATCTCCGTAAGACCGAACTGGATAAAGCCAATGCTACTCTGCTCGAATTGAAGACCGCGGCTGATAAATCGAGTGCCGAATTGAAATCGGCTCGCGAGGAAGCGGCTACGCTGAAAGCCGAAGTCGCGAAAATGCCGGCCGCCAGCAAAGCATTGAACGACAAGCTGGATATTGCTCAGGCCAAAGTGAAAGAGCTCGAGACTTCCAAGTCGACTTTCGATCAGAAATTGAGCGAGCTGAGCAAGGAACGCGATACCCTGGCGGCCTCGCAGAAACAATCGAGCCAACTGATCAAGAAAATCGAACAGCAGTTGGTTAAGCTCGATGCCGTGAAGCCGGGCAGCGATGCGACGGCACTGCTTTCGGGAATCGAAAAGATCGGCCGAAACGGATCCAACGTCTCCGAAGGGATGAAGGCCGCCGATAAGAAGATCGACGAACTGAGCAAGCAACTTTCGATCGAACAGAATAAGTTGGTGGCTCTGGAAAAGAAAGCGGTTGAGGCCGAGAAACGCGTTCTCGACTCGGAAAAGAAAGCTCAGGAAACCCAGAAGAAGCTGGATGAAGCTCTCCTGGCCAGCTCCTCCAACGGCAACTCGCTGGACGTCTGGTTCGCCGTGCTGAAAGACCCCTCGAACAAGGCGGAAGCGGCCTCGGCCCTGGCCGAAGTCACCAAGGTTCTTGCCGATCCCAAGGCCTCCGATGAGCTGAAAGCCAAAGCCACGGCGGTCCGGGCTCTGGCTTTGCGAAACAAAGGGGAGACTGCCGCGGCCCGAGCGGCCTTCGCGGAAGCTCAGAAACTTCCCGGTTTCAAGGCCGATCAGACTTGGGTGAACGATGTGGCCTCTCACCTGGCTACGATAAGCGATCCGGTCGCCGCCCTGAAAGCGATCAAGCTAAATCAGGATTCCGCGACGCTGGTTCAGAAGTTCGACGAAGCCATTAAGAATTTTGCAGCCGAGCAGACTCCGCAAGTGGGTGTTCTCTTCGCCCGACGCGGTCTGGCTAAGCTGGATCTGAACGATACCAACGCCGCCGAGCAGGACGCCAACACTGCCATTAAATATGGGGCGAAAGCGGAAGGCCATTTCGCACTGGCACGCGTGATGGAACGGCTGGGCAAGTGGACCGAGGCCGAAAAGAATTACAATGCGGTGCTGGCCGTGCCGAAAGTGGACGCCGGTTTGCAGCAGAAAGCGATGCTGGGCCTGGGGCGGGTGCTGAATCACCTTTCCTCGGTTCCCTCCGCGGATGCCAACGAAAAAAAGTTGGAAATCCGGTCGTCGGGTCAACCGACTAGCCGGAATTTTCAATCGCCGGAAGTTTTGATGATGCTGATGTTGAACCTGATGGAAATGCCCGGCTTCGAAGAACCGGAACCGGTAAGTGCCTCCACCGACCGCTTGCGGGAATCGATCCGTCTGGCCGATAAGCTTATCGGCGAAGGCGAATATCTCGGGCACATCGTCAAAGCCGATGCCCTGGCTCGATTGAAAAAATACCCGGAAGCCTTAAAGGAATATTCGGTTGGCATCGATCGTCTGAAAGTTCTCCCCAAAGAATACGACGGCGTTCTGGATCGTATTCTGGTGGGATTGCCGGCTCTTCAAAAAGTTGAAGTATCGACGGCATTGGGCGGTAATGTGCGAAGCGGTGAGAATCTCTTTGGAGATGGGGTTTCTCACTTTTTTGCCAGTCGCTACGGTCAGGCTGAAGAGAGCCTGCTGAAAGCTTCCAAGGAAATCGACGACGCCCGGATCTACTACTATCTGGGGTTCTCGCGCTGGATGCAGGGTAAGACGGACTTGGCCGTCGAGGCCTTTCGTAAAGGTGGCTTGCTCGAAAAAAAAGGGAATCCGAACTCTCGAATGGTGAATAACAGTCTCGAGCGGATTCAAGGCGAACTGCGACAGACCCTAGGTCAGTACCGCCCGTAATCTGAGATCCGCAATTACGGATCGATATCGTTGAGCTTTTTCGGAGAGGGCGTGCCCACCCGGGTGCCTCCTCCACTTCCACCGGAATAACCCTTCACTTTTTCCACGCTCGGTTTTTGCAGGTCGACCAGCACCGGCTGCTCTTTTTTGTAGACGCCGATATTCCCCGATCTATCTCGGGCCGTCACGCGAAGAAAGACTTTCCAAATTTTGGGAGGAACGTTCCAGCTATAGTTGCCGCTGCCGGATTGTTGCTCAACTATGGGTGACCATTCCTGGCCGATACCCGTTTCGGAATATTCCACTTTGAGACTTTCGGGTTGAAGCCCCGAGAGAGAATCCTCCGCCAACCACGAAAGATCCATGATCGCCTGGCCATCGCCAGCCGGTCGGATCTTCGGCGGATTTAAAGTGACCTTGGGAGGAGTCATGTCGACCATCACTTCGACATTTGGTTGCGATAGTCGATTCGGCTCGTCGTCGCTCCACTTCTCTACGTTGTTCTGGATGCGAATGAAGAAACCGTAGATGCCTTCGGTTTCCGCGGAAAAGAGACAAGTCAGAGTTCCTTCGGTTTTCCCTTCAGAGCTCTGGCCACTGACATCCGCAAAGCTGGCGTTTTTGACCAATATCCAGCTCGTTTGTGCGGGCTTGCGAACGTAGAGTTCCGCTTTCTTGTAACCCGAGGCACCGACTTTGAAGTCGTGTTCGAGGGTGATTTCCTTGTTGTTGACGTAGATCAAATTCGAGGAGCGGGCACTGGTGCTGCTGCCAATATTGGTTTCGCGCAGGCCCCCGGTATCGAAAGGTCTTAAGGGCGGCAGGTCGGTCACTTTATTCGTATCGGGTAACCGATCTATCCCGCGGGTATCGGACATGCCGCGATCGAAATTGCCGCCCGCGCTCGGCGGTGTCGTCACCGGATCGGAGACCGCTTCGTTACCGGCCAAATCGCGAGCCCGGACCCGAACTTCCATGGCGTTGCCGCGCCCCGCCAGATTCCAGGACTGCTGATCCTTGGGCCGAAACTCTTTGTCTTTATCGATCGAGCGCCATTCTCGCGTACCGGGCCAGCGATATTCCAGGCGGATCGATTTCGGATCGATATTCTCATCAGTCGCTTCCCATTCGACTCCGGCAATCTTATCGGCACCGGCATAAGGCCGGAGAGTGATCTGCGGGGCAATCGTATCAATTACAGTTCGACGACTGGGTCGTAGATCTTCGGTTCGCTCCGGCTTACTGCGGCCATTCACGTAGACGGTTCGCACACCGAAATCGTAAGTGCCGTCTCGATCGGTAGTGAAGTGGAAGCGTTTCTGATTGGGATGAGCCCGGCCTACTAATACCCAGTTGCCGCCGTTGAGTGAAGCGTAAAGCTGCACTTCCTGAATCTGTTCCCGATCGTCGGCAAAGAAAGGAATGTTCACTTCACGTTTGTTGAAGTAGCGGGAATTGTCCTGAGCGAACGCGGTACTCGCGAACACTAATAGCAGGAGCGCGAGCGGCAAACGAACTGACACGGCACGCCTCCTGGTGAAATAGTACCCATCCTGGGAACAGTCCTTGGCAATTATCGGCAGCTTCAATCGAGTAGGATGAGGGAATTTGGGAAGCGTTTGCCAACCTGGGAAATCTGGGCAATTTGGCATTGTCAAGCTGCGGAAAGCTTCGGGATTCTGCCAATTAGTCCAACCAATTTTAGATGAGCAATCTGCTCCGGGGCGGTGTTAATTTCCGTGAAGTTGCCCCGGCTGAGGCGTCTTTTTTTTCAGAGACAGGCCAAAATCTGACTCGCGCTCTTAAGATTGTCTGAGTGCCAGCGATTAACTAGTTGAATCGGATAGTAGTTACTGAGACTCCATGCTTCGCGCTGGTACAAAGACTCTCCCTTCTGATTCCTGGAAGCTCGAAGAACGGCTCTGCTCAATTTGAGGCCGACAGTATTTATGTTGAAATTCGTGAAACGACTCTTTGCAACTCTCCTGGTGCTCAGCCTTTGCGCCGGGGGAATCTACTTTTTTGCCAATGGCGGCAGCCTAAAAAAATCGGATAAGGAGGAACTGCCCCCGGCGGATACCTCCATCGCTCCCAGCGGTGTGGTCCTGGTGACCACGGCCCCCGTCTCGCTCCGTCAAGTGCAGCGAACCGTCGAATCAGTCGGTACTCTGCACGGCTACGAGGAAGTGACCATCGCTTCCAAGGTGGAAGGTCGCGTGCTGAAGATTCATCACGAAATGGCGGATCGGGTGAAACCGTCCGAGGTTCTGCTGGAGATCGATCCAACCGATGCGGAGCTGAACGCCAAACAGGCGGAGCGCGCCTTGCAAGTTGAACTGGCTCGACTGGGCCTCAAAGATCTGCCCGACAGCAGCTACGACGAAAGGAAACTGCCTGCCGTGCAGCAAGCTTCGATTCGCATCGAAAACAGTAAAGCGAAACTGGAGCGGGCGACGAAAACCGGGCTGGCCGTGTCCAGTGAAGAAATCAACGAACGGCGAACCGAACTTCGGCTGGCCCAGGTCGAATACGAGAATCAACTTCTCCTGGCCCGGGCCGGACTGGCCACAGTGCAACTGAAAGCCGAATCGCTGGCGGTCGCCCGTCAGATGCTCAAGGACACCACTCTTCGCGTACCCACACCGACGCAACCGATTCCCGGGGCGTCTTCCGTGGGCGGCGACTACGCCATCAGTCAGCGTCTGGTTTCCGAAGGCAGTTTTGTGCGGATAGGTACCGATGTCTTCAAATTGGTCATCGATCAGGCCTTGAAACTCCGCGTTCAAGTGCCGGAACGTTACAGTAGTGTGCTGGATGTGGGACAGACCGTGAATGTGCTCTCGGCGGCGTATCCCAAGGCCTTCATAGGATTGATCAAACGCATCAGCCCGGCCGTGGATCAGACCACTCGTACTTTCGAAGTCGAGGTTTACGTGCCCAATTCAGATCGCCAGCTGAAACCGGGGGGCTTTGCCAAGGCCTCCATTCTCACCAAGATCGATCATGGGGCGGTCACCGTTCCGTTGGAAGCGATTGTTTCGTTTGCCGGCATCAACAAGATCTTTCTGATGAAGGACGGTAAAGCCAGGGAAGTGCAGGTGACCCTGGGCGTGCAGACGACCGACTGGGTGGAAATCATCAAACCGGAAATCCCGGCGGGAAGCATCGTTATTACCAGCGGCCAGTCGGCCCTGGCTCAGGATTCGGTGGTTCAGGTCCGCCCGGGAGCCACGAAATGACGATATCCGATCTTTGCATCAAACGCCCGGTCTTTACCTGGGTGCTGGTCACTATCCCCGTGGTGTTGGGCATCGTCTCCTACTCCAAACTCGGGGTCGATCTCTTTCCGAAATTCGATTTTCCGGCAGTCGGCATCATCTGCAATCTGCCCGGCAGCAGTGCCGAGGAGATGGAAAGCACAGTCACCAAGCCGGTGGAGGAAGTTCTCAATGCCATCTCCGGAGTGAAGGAGATGGTCTCGGTCACCAAGGAAGGGCTGAGTCAGGTCACCGTACTTTTCGTATTGGAAAAGGATTCGAACATCGCCGCGCAGGAAGTGCGCGAAAAAATTGCCTCGTTGACCAACGGTTTCCCGAAGGGGATGGATCCGCCACTAATTCAGAAATTTGAAATTGATGCGGCCCCGATCATCACACTCGCGGTATCGGGCCGACGCGATGTCCGCGAAGTGACTGAAATTGCTAAACATCGAGTTCAGGAGCAACTGCAAACCATTTCGGGTGTGGGAGCCGTGTTTTTATCGGGGGGTAAGAGCCGGGCGATTAACGTGATCGTGAATCCCGATTCGCTGGTCTCTTATGGCCTGTCCATTGAGGATGTCCGACAGGCACTCCTGACTCAGAACGTCGAAGTCCCCGGAGGCATCGTGCAGCAGGGGCCGCGCGAACTGATTCTGCGCACTCTGGGGCGCGTGGCGAAGGCCGAGCAGTTCAATGATGTGATCGTCACTTACCGAAAAGGATTTCCGATCCGCATTCGCGACATTGGCCGGGCGGAAGATACCTTTGAGGAGCAACGCGGATTAGCTCGCATGGACGGCCAGAACGCCGTTGCTCTTTACATTCAGAAGCAATCGGGAACCAATACCATTGCCATTTCCGATGCGGTGGCCGAGCGGCTCGAGGAGATCCGCAAGACGTTGCCGCCCGATATAAAAATCGAAAACATACAGGATCAGTCGCGTTTCGTTCGCAATTCCATGTCGGAGGTGAAGAAGCACCTATTGCTGGCCGGTTTGCTGGTTTCGCTGACGATTTTGCTGTTCATCCACGACTGGCGAACCACTCTTATCGCGACTCTGGCCATTCCCACCTCAATCGTGCCGACTTTTCTTTTCATGTATGTGATGGGCTTCACGCTGAACAACATCACGATGCTGGGTTTGATTCTGGCCATCGGGATTGTGATTGATGATGCCGTGGTCGTCCACGAGAACATCTTCCGCTTCATGGAAGAAAAAGGGATGGGCGCCATGGAAGCGGCCCGCGAAGGAACGCGGGAAATCTCGCTGGCCGTGCTGGCGACCAGTCTATCGCTTTTGGTGATCTTCCTGCCCATTGCTTTCATGGGGGGTATTGTCGGCCGCTTCTTCAGTAGCTTCGGGCTGACCGTGGCCTTCGCCATCGTCATGAGCTTGTTCGTCTCGTTCACGCTGACCCCGATGCTCTGCTCGCGGTTTTTAAAGCTCAGCCATTCGAATCAATCCACTGCGCATTCGAAATCGGGTTGGGTCTGGCGTTTGATCGAAGCCGTCACGGGGAGGTCCCTTGCCTGGTCACTCCGTCACCGCTGGATCATGGTGATCATTAGCATCCTGGTCTTTTTCAGCACGATTCCGATTGCCTCCGGTATGGGCTTCAACCTGGTGCCGCGCGATGATACCAGTGAATTTCAGGTCTCCTTCGTCACGCCAGTCGGCTACTCGCTGGACCGCGTCGATCAGGTCGTCACGGAGATTGAAAATCGCTTGATTCAACTGCCGGGGGTAGTGCATCGCTTCACTTCCATTGGCCGCAATAGCGACGGCGGCGGCAAAGGGCAGGGGGATGTGACGCGCGGTTCGATCTATTTCCGAATGAAGGAGTTGAGCGAACGCAATTATAGCCAGTTCGATGTGCAGGAGCGGGCGCGGAAGATTCTGAAAGAATATCCCGATCTGCGCTGTTCGGTTTCGGATGTGTCGGCCTTCGAAGGCAACGGCCAGGACACCCGGACTTTTCAAGTAGTGTTGCTCGGACCTGAGTTGACGAAGCTCGAAAAATATTCCGAAGAACTGGTGCTAAAGCTACGAAAGATTCCCGGCTTGAGTGACGTCGATACCACGATGCTCAACCGCAAGGACGAAGTGCAAGTGGCGATCGATAACGACCGGGCGAGCGATCTGGGAATTCCGGTTCAGACAATCGCGAATACGTTGAATGTGCTGATCGGCGGACAGATTATCAGCCGGTATAAGGAAGGCATTGAACAGTATGATGTCTGGCTGAGAGCCGACAAGGATTTCCGGGCCAATCCGCAGACTATCGGGGCGTTGACCATCCCTTCGCCCAATGCCGGTCCCGTGCAGTTGTCGAATTTGGCAAGAACAATCGAGGATCGCGGGCCGAGCCAGATCGACCGCTATAACCGCCAGCGATCGGTGACGATTCTCGCCAATCCCGAAGGCATTCCGTTGAATGAAGCGGTGACGCGAGCTCGGAAAATCCTGGATGAGATGGAAATACCACCTGAGTACAAAATCGACTTCAAGGGACAGGCCGAAACGCTCGGGGAGACGGGCTACTACTTCATTGTCGCGTTTGTGCTCAGCATTCTGTTCATGTATCTGATTCTGGCGGCCCAGTTTGAAAGTTGGTTCCAGCCCTTGAGTATCCTGGCACCGTTACCTGTCACGATTCCGTTCGGCCTGATTTCGCTGGTTCTGTTCCGATCTTCGATGGATCTTTACGCGATGTTCGGGCTTTTCATGCTGATCGGCATCGTGAAGAAAAACGGCATTTTGCAGATCGATAAAACCAATCAGTTACGCGAGGCGGGAGTTGAACGGGACGAAGCGTTGCGCGAGGCCAATCACACGCGGTTGCGACCGATTCTGATGACGACCATGATGCTGATGGCGGCCATGGTGCCGATTGCGTTGGGGCAAGGGCCAGGCGCCGGCGAACGGGCCAGTATGGCCAAAGTCATCATCGGCGGACAATTGTTGAGCCTGTTTCTGGCTCTGTTGGTCACGCCGGTGGTCTATTCGCTGGTGGATGGGATGTGGAGTTGGGTGAGGAGGAAGGTGGGGGGCGCAAATAAAATTTCGAATTGGTAGTAAAGTTCTAGCTGGCAATTCCTGTACGGCGGATGCCGGCAGCTCAATCTATTAGATCGAATTCCCGACTTCGGTTCATTATTGACTGTGCTCCAGGAAGAGCTTATGCTCTTTCAACGTCGTTGCTGTTCTGCAGTAGAATCGTAACTAATGGGAGGGATCGTGCTTGCCCCTTTTGTTTTGGCCGCATTTGTAGGTTTACCATGGTGGCCAACTCTCCCTACGTTTGAATTGAAAGCAGTTTTCGCGGCCAAAGTGGATACGTTCGGATCGAAGCTTGTATATCTGGAAGATGGTTCGCTTGAAAAGAATGGCTCTTTTCTTCTCGTTGTTTCGATGGCTGGAAACAAAGGGAAAATTTACTGGTTACTTCCTGGAAAAAGCTATAGCGAATTGATTGCAACGCTCGATTTCTTTCCTACTGCAGTTCTCAAACATCCTACGAAGAACGCCATTTTGATTGGAGATTACAATGGCTCGATTCATTACTTTGATATCGAAAAGAAAAAAGTCTCAAGCGCTCTGAAAGTGCACGATACTCAAATCGCAGATTTGATTTATCGAAATAAAAACAACCAGCTGATTACGCTTGGCTACGATGGAAAAGTTGTACTTTTGGATCTTTTGAAATTTCAGACCGAGAAAACGTTTCAACTCACGGCTCAAGCTTTCAAAGTTCGCGGGGAAAAAGAGTACCATCTTCGCACTGCCGTGCTTGCCAAAGAAGCTGATCTACTCTACATAGGCGATGAGAATTGCACAATTACGGTTCTTGACCTTAAAAGTGGAAAGCTCTTAAGGCGATATGAGGAGCATACAGCTTCGGTCAACAAATTAATTCTGAATAAAGATGGCTCGAAGCTCTTTTCTTTCTCGCAAACTGGTCGCATAGTCAGCATCGACGTCAAAACATCTGAAACGAAAACTATAGTTAACGGCTTTGAGAGTGGGATCTGTGATGCATTTCTTTTGAAGGAATCCTTGTATCTCACCAAAGAGAGTCATCTGAGAATTTTTAATCTGGATTCAAAAAAACAGAGTTATTTGGCACCACCCTTGGGCTCGAATGAATTTACAAATTGCATTTACGGTGAAGATAGTAAAAAATCCCAGTTTTTTGCCCTAACTACTCAGGATGGAATGGTCTATATTTATCGAATAAAAGACTGAAGTACTCAAATCGTTATGATTTGCTCTACTTTTCCAAAAGCGAATCGAAATCGCTGGCATTTACTCGGATAAAATCAGCCAAAGGCTTTTCAATTTTCTTATTCTGTTTAGATGCGATCCGATCGATATTTTCGCGGATATTCTCTGGTATTTTCTCGTAGAGTTCCAATCTCAGATTGTGATCTTCTGGTACTACACCATTCGGATAATAGGACAGTAGTTCTTTGAATGCCTTGGCCATCTCAGTCAGGCCAATCAACTCGAAGGCTTCCATCGTGTACTTGTAATCGAAATTGTTTGGAGACTGCTTCCTTTGAAGCCAATAGCAGAATCCGCCATTATCCAAGTCGCCACTGGCTAACCAAATTTGATCCACGACACGATGGCTGACGTTAGTCCAGTCGGCAGAATGGGAATCGCCATACTTTTCGCATAACCAGCAGAAAATGGAATCACTGATCTCAAAATCAGAGCTATTCCGTAGAAATTCTTCCATTTTCGATGAGGGCATACAAATCCTTAATTCGAGATGCAATGCAATTACATTGTAACGCCTCAAAAAATATCGATCAAATCTATTTGAATGAAATATTCGCGTATTTTGACCACCCATCAAGGAAATTTAATTGTATTGAGTTTAATCGGATTGCAGGACGTGCAGATTTGATGAGAGTCACCGCAGATAGTGGATTCAAAGCCAAACGACGTTCAAGCAGAATCACTGCTGCCAAAGTGACGGAACGGCCATGTCCGTTGGCACAGTGAATATACACTCGTCCAGGCGTGTTGACGGCTTCTGATACTAGCTTTTGCATCTGGCTGATATCAAGTGGTACTGTTGCATCGAGTGTAGGTAGACACCGATACCCAGGTAACAAACGTATCGAACGCGGAGCGGGGAACTCTGCAGTTAAGTCGATAATTAGTACATCTGTACTTGGTAACTCATAAAGAAAAGCTCGACGTCCGACATACAAACCTGGTGATACCTCGTTCCAGCAAGCCTCGCGAGTCAACATTCGCTGAATGTGCCAGATTAACCAAGTAAATAGCAAGAAAGGTAGCAAGACTAGAATGTTTACGATTCTTAGTCTTCCATCTTGCTGCTTCCCGTAGATAGAAGGTCCGATTTTTATATAACCCAATCCCACAATCACAAGCCCGACGAAGACCCAAGTCAAAACAGCTGAAATATGAGGATTCCTGTACGAAACAAACGCTATTAAGCATGCCAAAGCCAGAAAGAAGACCCCAATCCGAGGATTCACGATTGTTCAACCTGAGTTAAGATTGCGACGGAAAACATAGGACTACAACTTTGTCTAAACATATCAATCAAAAAGACGATAGAGAGCGGCATCGAGTCTGCATCCCATTCGGTAATAACTTTATTACTGTCGGTCAGTGTGTGGATGGATCTTCCCTCACCTCCCCAACAACTTCCTCTTCTTGTACAGATGCACCAGGTGCCCTTCGAGGTGTTGGTTGTACTTCTCCACGAACTCCTTCAGCGACTCCAGCCCGTTTTCGCTGTGCACCCCAGTACGATCAAAAGTTTCCGGTGAGAGCTTTCGCAGCACGTCCACGAATAGTTCCCGATTCAACTGAAAGACCCTTGCACACTTGACGGCATCCGTCGTGGTGTAAAAGAGATTTTTGGCAAAGGCCGTTTCGTCGTAGCCCAACAGTAGCGGTTTGGGCATGGCGATCACTCGCTTCATCCGCTCCGTACCCACGAGATCGCTATCCATCAGGTGAATGATAATTTCGCGAATGCTCCAGGTACCTGGAATCGGGTAGGCATCCAACTCGGCCGGGCTCAGAGCCTCGATAGCTCGTAAAGGCTTCTCGGCGCCAGTGGCATACTCGTCGATCAGTTTCGAAATCATTGCGGAGTCTTTCGTTGAACGGAGTGTGGAATAAAGCGATTTTATGCAAAATGAGAACGGCGTTCACCGAAAGGTTCGCGTGCGCTGTACCTGAAGGAAAAATCATTTGGCGACGAATTGAACTGGCTTCGCGGATTTTTTACTTGATGTTATCTGTCAAAGTCGGCAGAATCGCTACTCATCCCCAACCGGAAGGAATTTTCGTGTTCCTAGTTCGTGCAAATTCAGGTCAATTCGGTTAGCATCGATTTCGTGACTATCCTCAGCGATAAACTCATCGGATCCTAGCAAAACCATGACTCGACTTCTTTGTTTACTCGTTCTTGCATTGTTTTACGCTCCCGTTCAGGCGGACGATGGTCCCGCCAAAGCCCCCGCCGGGTTCGATAAATTAAGCTATCGCTCTATCGGGCCAGGCACCGGCGGCCGAGTGTCCCGAGTCTTCGGCGTTCCGGGCGATCCCTTGACTTACTATGCCGCCTCGGCCTCCGGCGGTGTCTGGAAATCGTCCGATGGCGGCGTCAGCTTCAAACCGATTTTCGACGATCAACCCTGCCAGGCCATCGGCTCGATAGCCGTTTCGGTTTCCGACCCGAACGTGATTTACGTCGGTACCGGCGAAGCGAATATTCGCGGTAACTGCGCGGCGGGCATCGGTATCTTCAAATCGACCGATGCCGGTAAAACCTGGAAACATGTCTGGAAGCAGATCGGCCATATCGGAACGATGGCCGTGCATCCCAAGGATCCCGATATCGCTTTTGCGGCGGTGCTGGGACATGCTTTTGGACCCAATCCGGAACGAGGCGTCTACCGCACCACCGATGGTGGCCGAACCTGGAACCGCGTTTTATTTAAAGACAACGACACGGGGGCTTCCGATGTCTGCATCGACCCGAATAATCCTCGCGTGATTTTCGCCGGACTTTGGCAGACTCGTCGCAAACCCTGGGACATGACCAGTGGCGGGCCGGGCAGCGGCCTCTACGTTTCCCGCGATGGCGGTGACACCTGGGACCAGATTGGCCCGGGCGTAACCGACAAAAAGAAAAAGAAACAGGATAAACCCAAGGAAGAGGATGAGGACGCTCTGCCACCCGCACCCTGGGGCAAAATCGGCATTGCGATCGCACCTTCGAATTCCAATCGCGTCTACGCAACCATTGAAGCGGAAAAGGGGGGCTTGTTCCTCTCCAACGATGGCGGCAGTTCCTGGACGAAAGCCAGCGGCGAACGAGCGATCCGCCAGCGGGCCTGGTACTATAGCACGCTGACAGTTGATCCCAGCAATCCGGATGTCATCTGGATGCCGCAGGTGAACATGCTGAAATCGATCGATGCCGGGAAGACCTTTAACCGGGTCGGCGGCATGCATCACGGCGATAATCACGATCTCTGGATCGATCCCAAAAATCCCAAGCGGATGATCGGGGCCAACGACGGTGGGGTCGATATCAGCACCGATGGCGGCAATAGCTGGTTCTATCCGCCGCTGCCCATTGCTCAGTTCTATCACGTCAACGTCGATGAACAGTTTCCCTATCGCGTGATGGGTAACATGCAGGATGTCGGCACCGCACATGGTCCGAGCAATTCCCTCAAGAGTTCCGGTATTGTACTGGGCGACTGGAAGGGCGTGGGCGGCGGCGAAACCGGCTTCACCGTTCCCGATCCCAGCGACCCGAACGTTATTTATTCGGGCGAATACGGCGGCATCATTACCCGCCACGATGCCCGGACCGGACAGAGCCAGAATGTCACGATCTACCCCTATGATCCTTCCGGTCATGGAGCGGAAGATCTGCGTATTCGCTTTCAGTGGACTGCCCCGATCCTGATTTCCAAGTTCGATAGCAAAGTGGTTTACCACGGCGGCAACTTCCTCTATCGCACAATCGATGGCGGCAAAACCTGGCAGCAGGTGTCTCCCGATCTGACGCGAAATGATCGCACCAAGATGAAGTGGTCCGGCGGGCCGATCACCGGGGATAATACCGGCGTGGAAACCTACGGGACTATTTTCGCTCTGGCCGAATCTCCCAAACAGAAGGGAGTTCTTTGGACCGGGAGTGACGATGGCCTGGTGCAAATTTCCAAGGATGACGGTAAGACCTGGACCAACGTGACCTCGGCCATCCCCGACATGCCCGATTGGGCCACGATTGTCTGCATCGAAGCCAGCCCGCATGACGCCGGAACGGCCTATGTCGTTGCGGAAGCTCATCGGCTCGATAATTACAAACCCTTATTGTGGGTGACCACCGACTTCGGCAAAACCTGGAAGGCCATAACCGAAGGGCTGGACCCGGAAGTCTATTTGCACGCAGTGCGGGAGGACACCAAGCGCAAGGGCCTACTTTATCTGGGCACCGAGCGGGGCGTGCAGCTTTCTTTCGACAACGGCGAGAGCTGGGAGCCGTTGCAACTGAACCTGCCGGCCGTGGCCGTGCATGACATTCAGGTGAAATTGAATGACCTGGTGCTGGCTACCTGTGGCCGGTCATTCTGGATTCTGGACGATATCACCGCTCTGCGGGAGTGGAAAGAAGAAATTGAAGATAAGAAAGCTCACCTTTTCACCACCAGCCCGGCAATTCGCTGGCGGCTGGGCGGTTCGATCTCGGGGCACCAGACGCTGGGAGCCGGAGAGAATCCGCCGTATGGGGCCGTGTTCCAGTATTATTTGAAGGACAAGTCGAAAAAACCGGCGACCTTGGAGATAAAGAACGCGGCTGGGCAAAGAATTGTCTACTGGGATGCGAAGAACTCTAAGAAGGATAAGCCCGACTTCTCGCCCGATGGCGGCTTCCCGGAAGTGAGGACGCCGGAAATTCCGGCTGAAGCGGGTCTGAACCGTTTTGTCTGGGATCTGGCACACGCCGCCCCGGAAATCATCAGTAAAGCCAAAGTCGATCTCGGCGATCCAAGCAGCGGCCCACTGGTTGCACCCGGTACTTACACCGTGAACCTGACGTTTGACAAAGAAGTCATTACAGGTAAGTTCGAAGTTTGGGCCGATCCGCGTTTGAGCCAGCCCGGTCTGATTTTCGCGGCGAATGTGAACGGCAAGCTCGATCCGAAGCTGACCGAGCAGATGCAAGTTCAGGAAAAATTTTCGTTGCAATTACGAGAGGACATCAGCAAGCTGTCCGATATTGTTGGCAAACTGCGGGCGATACAGAAGCAGATCAAGCTGCATCAAGAGATTCTCAAGGATGAACAATCAACTAAGGATTGGGTGAAAGCGGCGACCGATCTGGCAACCAAGCTCGACAATTTAGAGCAAAAACTGCACAATCCCAAGGCACAAGTGTCCTACGATATATTAGCAATGCGCGGCGGTGCGAAATTGTACTCGCAACTCGTCAATCTATATGAGGCGAGCCGCGAATCGGATGGCGCACCCACGCAAGGCGTTCGTGAAGTGACTGCGGAGATGGAAAAGGAATTGAGTCAACTCACGGCCGAATGGGATGCGATACTGGCCGGCGATGTGGCGAAATTAAACGATTTGGCACAAAAAGTGGGATCGCCAAAGATTTTCATTCCGCGTCGTTAGCAGTTGTTTGGGCGGGGAAATTGGTTATAAGTAGCCGGTCGGTTTTTTAATCTTTTAGGAATCGGCCAGCTATTTGGACCCCGCCTTAATTGGACAACCATACAACTGGAGGCAATTTCATGGCTGGAAAAAATCAATCAACCTCCAAACCGACCGACGAGGCCCAGGATCTGTTCAACCGGGCTTCCGACAATCTGAAGCAAGGCAATTGGAAAGACGCGATCGACGATTTTAGTGAGGCGATTCGCCTTCACCCGACCGCCGCGGCAGGTTACCGGCTGCGAGCCACAGCTTACATCAAAGCCGGAAATATTCCCCGAGCCATCGCCGACCTCGATGAAGCCATTCGCCTGAAGCCCGACGACGTTCAGTTGTATTACGAGCGGGCCAGCAACCTGTTCCGACAGCGACAACTCGAAGAGGCTCTGGCCGATTGCAAGAAGGGGCTGGAACTCGACGAGGCCCATGCGGAATTCGTCGCCCTGCGCGGCAAGATTCACGCGGAAGCCGGCTATAGCGGCCGAGCTAAGGCCGATTTCACCCGGGCACTCGAGCTCGATCCGGTGAATGCCTCGAACTATCTGGTGATGCGAGCCGATTTGAGCCTGTCGCTGGAAGAGCGACAGGAAGCCCTTGAGGATTTCAATAAAGCTCTGGAAATTAAGCCGGATAATATTTACGCGCTCTGTCGTCGCGCGGGCGCCTTTTGGGGCCTGGGTTACAAGGAAGAGGCGTTGGGCGATTTCTCGCGAGCTTTGGAACTCGATCCCGAGAACACCTGGGCTTTGAATGGCCGGGGCTTGCTGCTGGCGGACATGGCCCGGCATGCGGAAGCCATCAAGGATTTTGCCAAAGCCATCGAAGATGAGCCCGAGAATCCTTCTCCCTGGGAATATCGCGGCGAAAGCCGGTTTCAGACGGGCGATGCAACCGGGGCTCTGGGCGATCTCAACAAGGCTATGGAACTCGACCCGGACAGCGACCGGATTTACAATCGCCGGGCCGCGATCTATTACCGGACGAAGGAATATGCCAAGGCCGTGCGCGACCATATGCACGCTTTGAAAATCGATCCGAACAGTGCCGAAACCTTCAATAGCCTCGGCTGGATCTGGAGCACGGTTCCCGATCCGACAATCCGGAACGGTCGCCGGGCCGTCGATTGTGCCACGCGGGCCTGTGAATTGACCGAGTTCACCAACCCGAATTACCTGGATACTCTGGCCGCCGCGAATGCGGAAATCGGTAAGTACGATGATGCCGTGCGTTGGATCGAAAAGGCGATTGCCCTGGTAAACAAGCCCGATCAGAGGGAGGAGTACCAGTACCGCAAGGATCTTTACGCCAACCGGCAGCCGTTGCGGGTCACGCCACAGTAACGTGAGAATCGGAAACTCTTGAGTTTGAGTGACGAAAAGCCTCCGGGATGCGAATCTCCGAAGGCTTCATTTTTTCCCCAGTCGTGGAATAATCCTCAATTTTCATTTGTTCGTTTGGTCAAGTACATTGCCCCATTTCCGTGGGACACTAAGATCAACAGTCTAAAGCGAATCATCACATTCGGCGGGAAACCGGGTTTTCCCTGCCGAAATTAGGAATTCCGAGCATGAAAGCGGAAGAACGACACGAAATCGAACAGAACGAACTGGTCAAGGCGCTGGCACATGTGAAGTATGTGAATCGCCGACGGATCGCCGCCTGGGTGGGCGTCGGGCTGTTGATTTTCGCTGCCGCGATTTTAGTTCGGTACATGTCTCAACTGAATCGAGACGAGGATGCCGACCGCTGGGTGCAACTGGATCGGGCTTTCGACAAGGAAAAGCTCAAAGAGCTCATGGAGAAGTTCCGAGGCAAAGAGGCCGGCAGCATCGCCAAGTTGCGCTACGCCCGGTTGCTGATGAGTTCGGATGGCCTCGATAAGCTGGCGACCATCACCGTGAAAGACCGTCTGGCCGCCGCAAATAGCGTTGAGGAAGCTCAGAAGCTGTTCCTGGAAGCCGCCAAGGAACTCGAAAACAACCAGATGGCTCAGATGGAAGCTTACCTGGATGCTTCCAAAGCGGAAGAAGTTCTGATTGGCGTGCCTAAATCGGAAACCGACTCGTCGGGACGGGGAGATTTTGACCGTTCTTTAACCTATCTGCAAGCCGCCGCGAAGATTCGGCCCGAAAGCGATATTGGTAAGAAGATTGCCGAGTTGATCGAAGAGAAGAAGAAAAAACGGGATACGATTGTTTCCTTTTACACCGACCTGCAGCGGACGTTCTACACTGCGACTCTGGATAAAGAGCCAGCCAAAACTGAAACCAAGGGGACATCGCCCGATTTGAAGTCTCCCACGCCGACGCCGGATAAGCCCAAGACCGAAGAGAAAGCTCCGGAACTGAAGGCTCCCGCCGAGAAGAAAGACGGAGAAAAGAAAGCTCCCGAAAAGAAAGAACCGGAGAAAAAGGCCCCCGGAATCACGGAATCCTCAAAAGCCCCGGAAACCAAGGCTCCTGAAACCAAGGCCCCGGGCATCACCGATGCTCCCAAGAAAGATCCCGAGAAAAAGTGATAGATGTCTGACGAGGAAATCTTAGAACCCATCGATTTTTCGCCGCACCGCATGCCCGATCCGGTCGAGTTGGAAGTCCGGATCAAAATCGAGGGAATGAGACTCGATCAGTACATTCAGCTCAACTGCGGCGATTACAGCCGTTCCATCATTCAGGACGCCATCAAAATCGGCAACGTCTTGGTGAATGGCAAGCCCTCCAAAGCCAGTCATAAAGTCCGCAACGGGGACAAACTCTGGATCCAGTTCCCGATGATCACGCATGCGATCCCGGTTCCGGAAAATATTCCGCTGGATATCATCTATGAAGATGAGTATCTGGCGATTATCAACAAGCCGTTCGATATGGTCGTCCATCCGGCCAAGGGAAACTGGAGCGGCACACTCGTCAATGCCTTGCAATATCACTTCAAGGAATTAAGCAACGCGGGGGGAGAACATCGGGCCGGAATTGTTCACCGACTGGATAAAGACACCTCCGGGGCAATCTTGATCGCCAAGGAAGAGTATACGCACCGGGAAATGTGCAGTGCCTTCGAGAAGCGGACGGTCTTCAAAGAGTACGCCGCGCTTACCGCCGGGGTGTTGGATCGCGACAGCGACTACATCGAGTTGCGGATCAAGCATCACCCCGTCGATCGGGTGAAGATGTTCACGACCTCGGATACCGAAGATCTCGAAGCCAAGGACGCCTGTACCTTCTACGAAGTGATGGAGCGTTTTCGGGGTCACACCTTCGTGCGCTGCCAGCCGAAAACCGGCCGGACGCACCAGATTCGCATCCACCTGGCAAGTGCCGGCTGCCCCGTTCTCGCCGATAAAGTCTACGGCGGCCGGGATCACATTAATCTGTCGGATATCGCGGAGAATCTGCCGGCCGGACAGGATGAGAAGTTGCTGGAACGGCAGGCCCTGCACGCTTTCCGGCTGCGGTTCAAACACCCCAGGCTGGGTAAGTGGATGGAATTCGAAGCGCCCCTTCCGGCCGATTTTCAGCGCACTCTGGCGGCCCTGCGACAGTATCGCAAGTGGAAATAAGGACTTCGGCCACGTAAAGCGATGGTTTCGATGGCTTTAAGTTCTTGCAGTGAATATCATTTCTGTGAAAATCACACATTGCGGATGTAGGTAAATCTGTGCGTAAAGATGAGTTTCTCCATCGGTTGTCGGAAGAAGTGCTCCTGGGCGATGGGGCTTTGGGCACCATGCTGGGCGATCTCGGTGTCAACCGGGATATGGCCTACGAGCGTCTGAACGCCAGCGATCCCGATCTGATTCGCCGAATTCACCAGCAATATATCGATGCCGGTTCGCAGCTCATCGAAACCAACACCTTCGGAGCCAATCGCCTCCGGTTGGGAACCACCGAAGGCAGCACGGAAATTGCCGATCTGGTCCGGGCCGGGGTTGCACTGGCTCGCGAAGCGGCCAGTAGCAAAGCGTTCGTGGGGGGTTCGGTAGGACCGTTGGGGCCGTTTGATACCAAGGCTTTTTCCGACTCGGAAATTGAATCGATTTACGCCGAGCCGATTATCGCCCTGGCGGAGTCGGGCGCCGATGTGCTGATGCTGGAGACGTTTTCCGATCTGCGGCAGATTCAGTTGGCCATTAAGGTGGCCAAACAGAAAACCGATCTGCCCGTCATCGCCCAGATGGCTTTTCACGAGCAAGGTCACACGCAGCACGGCGTCTCGGTACTGGCGGCGATGGAGGCCATGCTGACGGCCGGGGCCGACGTGGTGGGTACCAACTGCGGCCGGGGGGTTCGCTGCGTGGTGCACGCCATCGAGCAGATGGCCAGCCGGTCGAACGCATTTCTGAGTGCCTACTTGAATGCCGGTTTGCCCGAGTATGTCGATGGCCGGTATCTGTTTGGGGCTCCCATTCCCTATCTGGTCAATTCCGCACTCGATATGGTGGAAAAAGGAGTGAATATTATCGGCGGGTGTTGCGGCACCACGCCGGAATTTATCCGGAAGTTACGGGAAAAACTGCCGGTCCGAAAGCCGGCGGTTCGCAAAATCGTTCCTGCCGAAGTCGCTGCCCCCGTAACTCCGGCCGTGCTGGAAACCAGCCCGCCGGTGAAGCAGATTTATTCCGATTCGATCCTGCACCGGCTGCCGCAATCAAACAAAAAACGGCCGCTGATGGTCGTGGAACTCGATCCACCCCGGGGGCTCGATTACAAGCCGGTGTTGAAGAGGGCTCGGCAGCTGAAAGATATGGGCGTCGATGCCATCACCATGGCCGATAACCC
This sequence comes from Telmatocola sphagniphila, assembly GCF_018398935.1. GTDB lineage: Bacteria > Planctomycetota > Planctomycetia > Gemmatales > Gemmataceae > Telmatocola > Telmatocola sphagniphila. Next base: position 6,531,172 of record NZ_CP074694.1, read on the forward strand.
GGTAGCGACGCTGCACATGGGCAATCTGACGCTGGCCGACATCGTTCAGCGGGAAGCCGGAATTCCCGTCATTTTGCACATGGCCTGTCGCGATTCCAACTTGCTCGGCCTGCAATCGAAGCTGCTGGAAGCTCGGATTCGCAACGTGAACAATATTCTGGCCCTGACGGGTGACCCGGCCAAAGTCGGCGATACGCCGGGCGCGACCAGCGTCTACGATCTCAATAGTTTCGGATTGATCGAACTCATCACCAAATTCAATCAGGGGGTTTCCCATTCCGGCCAGAGCATCGGCGAGAAGACCCAGTTCACCATCGGCGTAGCCTTCAATCCTAACGGCCGCAATTTTGCACCACTGGTCGATCGACTACGTCGCAAGGCGGAGAAGGGGGCACATTTCGCCATGACTCAGCCGATGTACGACCGGGAGCGCTTCGATTTGATGGTGGATTCGATCAAGAGCATTCCCATTTCGGTTTTCGTCGGCATCATGCCGCTATTGAGTGAACGGAATGCTGAGTTTCTCCACAACGAAGTTCCTGGTATCGTCCTGACGGATGAAGTTCGCAACCTGATGAAGGGCTTCAGCGGCCCAACCGGTCGCAAGCAAGGGATCAAAATCACCTGCGATTTGATCGACTATATGCTGGGGAAAATCAACGCTTTTTACATCGTACCTCCGCCGAAGTTTACTGAAATGTCGGTGGAGATCGTTTCGCACATTATCGGCAAGACGCATCCCTAACCTCGGGTGAAAAGAATGTTTCGAATTTTCGCCGTTCTCGCAATCTTCGTTTGCCAGACGCTGGGGGCGTCTGCGCAAAATCCGGCCGGGCCAATTACCGCGAAAAGCGGGATGGTGGTCTGCGTCTCGCCGCCGGCCGCGGAGGTCGGCGTCAAGATTCTCAAAAAAGGGGGGACGGCGGTCGACGCGGCGGTGGCCGTGGCTTTTGCGGAAGCAGTAACGCATCCGCAGGCCGGGAATATCGGCGGCGGCGGCTTTATGCTGGTCTATCCCGGGGACAGTCGCGAACCGGTGTTCTTTGATTATCGCGAGCGGGCCCCCCTGAAAATCTCGGCGGACACTCTCGCTCAGGAAAAGGACATGCTGAATCACCGGGCCGTCGGTGTACCGGGTACGGTGCGCGGAATGGAGCTAGCTCATAAAAAGTTCGGCAAACTGCCCTGGAAAGATCTGCTTCTTCCGGCTGTGAAACTCGCGGAGGAGGGCTTTCTCATCGAAAAATCCCTGGCCTCCGCGCTCAACAGCTATGTAGCCCGCTCGAAATCTTTCGCCGGCTTCCAGAAGTACTTTGCCAAACCGGATGGCACGAAATGGCAGGAGAAGGATCGCCTGGTGCAAAAAGACCTGGCGATCACCTTGAACGCCATCGCCACGCAGGGGGCGGAAGGATTTTACGCCGGTAAGGTGGCGGAGTTGATCGTCGCGGAGATGGCTCGTGGGAAAGGCCTGATCACGCTGGAGGATCTGAAAGCCTATGAGGCCAAGGAACGTCAGCCGCTGCATTCCAGCTATCGCGGCTACGACATCATCGGTTCGCCCCCGGTCTCGTCGGGTGGCACGGCCATCATCGAGATGCTGAATATTCTCGAGAATTACGATCTGAAAAAGATGGGCCGCTGGTCGCCCGAGGCCAATCATCTGATTATTGAATCCATGCGGCGGGCCTTCCGGGATCGGGCCGAATTTCTAGGCGATCCCGATTTCAATACGATCAATCCCGAATTGATCACGAAGTCTTATGGCAAGAAACTGGCCGGACAAATTGATTTGAGCAAAGCCACACCGAGCTTGTCGCTGGCGGGCAATATAGATGTTCAGAAGGAATCGAAGCAGACTACGCACTTTTCGATCGTGGATGCCAGCGGAATGGCAGTTTCCAATACGTATACGTTGGAAGAGACCTTCGGATCACGCATCGTGGTGGACGGAGCCGGGTTCCTTTTGAATAACGAGATGGGGGACTTTAATACCAAGCCGGGCGTGACCAATACTTATGGCCGGATCGGTACCAAACCGAATTTGATTCAGCCGGGTAAACGGATGCTGAGTTCGATGAGTCCGACGATTGTCGCGCAGAATGGCCATGCCGTGCTTGTGACCGGCAGTCCCGGCGGCCGGACGATCATCAACACGACCCTGAATGTGATTCTGAATGTGATCGATTTCGACATGGATGTGCAGGCGGCGGTCAATGCCCCACGCAGCCATCAGCAATGGTTACCCGATACGGTGAGTTTCGAGCGTTCGAGTAATCCGGAATTTTTGAGTATGATCGAGTCTTTGAAGAAGATGGGGCATACGATCAAATGGGAAAATTCGCAGGGGGATGCGCATAGCATCTGGATCGATCCGAAATCGCATTTGCGCTATGCCGGTGTCGATACGAGGATCGAAGGCAAGGGAGCGGGTTATTGAGACTTCCACAAGAGACCCATCGCAGCGAAAATGCTTTGTTAAAAGGACCCGGTGGATCTCGGACTAAAATTGAAATTGCCAGTCTCGAAATGATGGCAATCTAAAAACTCAAAATAGTTGTACAGGTTGAGTGTTAGCTCATGGGCAAAGTTATAGTTCGGTTCTAAATTCCCAGTAATTTTCTCGGTCCTCCGGCTCGGGGTCCGGCAGATCGAATGCAACGATGTCAGTCGGTTGTACATACTTTTTGTAACAATCGAACTCGATGATCTTTGTTTCTCCCGGATTCAGGAATGAGACAGGCAGATGAATTCCTCCATTCAAGGGGCCAGATTTTGGTGGGCGTAATGTCCCTTTAATACCGATAGAAAAATATGCCAAATTAAGAGACGATTCGTTTGTGATTTCAAATTGCAGGTCTTCGTTCTGTGCAATACCAACCACTCTCCAGCGGAATCTTTTTCGTGAATCGATGATAATGCGCTCGAATTCGGAAAAAGGCAGTGGGCCTCGCTCTATCTCTTCCCATTCGGGTTTCTTAAATCTCTTTCGAGCTGCTTTACATTTGGACTTTAACCACTCTTCAAATCCAATGGCGGTACGTCTGATTCCTGCCGAGTGATACCATTCAAAAACAGGTGATTCCTGGCCGGCTATTAACTCAGATTCCTTAAAATATGCTAGTGATGTGTCGGTACGACCAAAATGAATCAATGCCTCCCCTTCTACGCTAACTGCTTCCCGCGGGCCCGCATAAACTTTCACTAACCAGTGACGGCCACGCCTGTAAAGATTTGCGTTTCCGAAGCGTTTCACAAACTCTCTGTATGATGGCGGGAGTGGAAAATCGGAGGAATCTACCGCCTCTTGTAGCTCTTCAGCCACCGGATCGTCGAACAGATGAAATTTCCGCGTCTTTATGCGTTTCATCTCCGCTTCGAGCCATTCGAACATGAACAGTCAGCCTCTTAAAGCATTTCTTTGAGTTCTGGAGTTTGTTTTACCTTATGGGCTAAACGCATCTTCGCTCGCGCTCCGATGCGTCGCTAAATATCTCCCAACAAAAAAGCCTCACCAAAATTCGGTGAAGCTTTCGGATTTATCTATCCAGGGTGGGCATTAACCATTTCCGCCACCCGGTCCTCCTCCACCCCCAGGCCCACCACGACCGCCGCCAGGACCTCCCGGTCCGGGACGTCCGCCTGGTCCACCGGGGACACCCGGCCCACCCGGTCCACCGGGTGCACCTGGACCACCTGGGAAGCCTGAACCTGGACCTGCACCATTGTTATTCTGTGCGGCCACAGGGGGTTCCAGCTTCAACTCTTCGGTCGGCGACCGTTCTTTCTTCATGTAATCGATCCAGTTCTTGCCCATGCCCATGAAGGCTTCCACCTTGAGCGATTCATCCTGAACGAACGATTCCGAAAGTTTGAAAGCATGTCCGAACGCCGAAATCAGAGCGGCTTCATCCAGTTCCACATCCCGTGGCATGGTGGCCAATTCTTTGAGATACTTTTCGAACTCGTCGTAGCGCTGCTTCATCAGGTAATAAGTCAGCGCCCAGGCAAGCGTACGGGCTTTAAGCAGCATTTTTTGCGAGTCCGGCAATCCAAGTCCGCTCAGGAGGCTCTTGGCGTCTTCTTCGTGGTTGCCCCGGCCGCCGCCATCCACGGTGTTATTCGAACCGCCAGTCAATTCGCGAGCGTGTTCCTCGAGCTTGGCCAGGTCGTGGGCGGCGCTGAAATAATCGTCACTCAGTGTCGCGTGGAGCAGGTTGGCCTCATTAAAAGGATTCTTGGGATCCCGCATGAGTTCTTTGTTAACCAGCATTTCCGTGAAGAAACGCATGTAAGACCAGTTGGGGGCACCCGCGCCAGGCCAGAAGGCCACCTTGACGGGAGCACCGTGAGGGAAATTGCCCTTCGGAGTCGCGAAGAAGCTGGCAAGACCAAATCGCAGCCACTTAGGAGCCGGCGCCGTTGCAGGCACCAGATTCGTCGCGGCCATCAATAGCTGTGTCCCTTCATGGGTCGCCGCGGCGATTTCCGCTTCTTCTTGAAGAGCGACATCGACCAAAGCCAGCGTCTGCGCTCGAATTACTTCCTTAACCAACTTCCCGGTACCAATGGTTTTAGTACCGGGGGGGAACTTACCGGCGAGAAGATCTTCTCGACTGAAGTTGCTGCTCAGACTGAAATCGCGATAGACCGGCGTGGTCATGGAACTGGTGAAAGTGCGGGCCGGCAAATCGAGTCGTTGCAGGGACAGGATGGCCACATTTTCCGATTGGAGGATGAAGCCGTCGTTGACCATGTCGGTCACTTCGAAGGCCGATTTCTGATCCCGGAATCTTTCGGCGTCATTCAGAATGGCAACAACCATTTTTTCCTTGATCGGCGGCAGAGCCTGGCCGCGAAGCGCGAACCAGAGATAGAAGTTCTGGTACGCTTTTTCGAAATGGCCCAAACGGCGGAGGATGCCATCGCGTTCCGGTTCCTGCGAGGTATGCACAATGGCGAAGTGCTCGCTGGTTAATTTGGTCGCGTTGAGCTGTTTGGTCCACTTGTTGGCCGTCGTCTCGACCGTGGTCGGGCTCGTCAGATAAGGCTTGATTTTCTTGTAGGCCTCGATGGCCTTGGTGACCCGCTCCGAGGGGTTTTTGATTTCATTCTTGTCAATCTTTTCGATCAACTCGTCCAGAGTGGAAGCGGCCTTGTTGGGCAAGCCTCGACCCAGCGCGAAATCGGCATCCGCCAGGAAAGCTTCGGGTACGTTATGGGCGTTCTTGTGGTGATTTTCAAAAGCTTTTAGGGGGGTGGCGATGATCGAGCCCGGCAAACGGGGGTTCGGATTCGGCATGCGTGCGAAATCGACCAGAATCTCCGAGCGATCCTGGAACAGGAACGTTCGACCCCATTTTGTCTGAATGCTGACGGGGAGAGTGCCAATCCCCGCCCGACGTTCTTCCGGCAGGATCTTGTCTACTTGAAGCACAACCGTGACGTAATCGTTGGGATTCAACGTGACGTGAGTAATACTGGAGTTCTGGCCGGCATTACCTTGGCCGCCGCCGGGACCACCTGGCACGCCGGGAGCGCCTGGGCCACCTCCTCGAGGAGCCCCGGGTCCACCGGGTACCCCCGGACCACCGCCGCGCGGTCCCGGACCACCGGGTACGCCAGGGCCACTGGGTCCACCGGGACCACTGGGTCCGCCGGGGGAAGGAGGGCCGCCGCTACCGCCGGGTCCGCCGGGCACACCGGGTGAACCCGGATTGCCTTTTCCACCTGGCCCCGAATTACCAGCCATGCTTTGGCTTTCGGAGTTCTTGAGTATCACGCGAATAATGACGTAATCTGCCAGAACCGAGGAGACGGAACCCCAGAGTGCCACTACCGATGCGAGGAGGAAAAATCGCCTCATGGAGGGGATCTCTCTAATTAGAAGAATAGGTATGTGTCGAAACGTAAGATCATTGTCTGCCAATATATGCCCGTCCGCAAGGGGAAAGGCATGAATTTTTGGCCGGCAAAACCTCTGCGCTTACGTATTATCAACAACTCAGATAGAATTTCGTTGGCGGATCGGCCAAGATAGTAGTAAATGCATTGTAATTTCACCTAGTGAGACCGGGATGGGTCTGCCATTTCAGCTGTCTGGCGAGTACGAACCTGCCGGAGATCAACCTAAAGCCATCAAGCAACTCCTCGAAGGTTTTGCGGCCGGGAAGAAGTATCAAGTGCTTCTGGGGGCTACCGGAACGGGTAAAACCTTCACGGCGGCCAACATTATCGCCGCCCTGAACAAACCGACGCTCGTCTTGGCCCACAACAAGACTCTGGCGGCCCAGCTCTACAAGGAGTTGAAGAACTTCTTCCCCCACAATGCGGTCAATTATTTCGTCAGCTATTACGACTATTACCAGCCGGAAGCCTACATTCCCCAGCGCGATATCTACATCGAAAAAGATTCGAGCATCAACGAAAATATCGACCGGTTGCGACTGGCGGCCACCAGTGCCCTGGTCAGCCGGCAAGATGTGATTATCGTGGCTTCCGTTTCCTGCATCTACGGGTTGGGTTCCCCCAGCGACTACAAGCGGATGATGGTCTATCTCCCCAAAGGAGAGGTGATCGAACGGGACAAATTGCTGTTGAAACTGGTCGATATCCAGTATCAGCGCAACGATATCGCCTTCGAACGCGGGAAGTTTCGCGTTCACGGCGATGTGATCGAAGTCTGGCCGGCGCATGAGGAAATTGCCCTGCGAATCGAGCTGTTCGGCGATGAACTCGAGCGATTGTTCGTTATCAACCCGACCTCCGGCGAAGTACTACAGGAGAAGGACGAACTCTACATCTTCCCGGCCAAGCACTTCGTCACGACCGAGGAACGGGTTCGAATTGCCATAGAAGGCATTGAGAAAGAATTAAACGAACGGCTTGAACAGTTCAAAAAGGAAGGAAAACTGCTCGAAGCGGAACGGCTGAAAGCCCGCTGCCGTTATGATCTGGATATGCTCCGAGAAGTCGGCTACTGCTCGGGCATCGAGAACTACGCCCGCTGGTTTTCCGGCCGTAAACCGGGGGAGCCACCCTATACGCTCATCGATTTTTTTCCGGAGGATTTCCTCTGTGTGGTGGACGAATCCCACGTCAGCCTACCGCAGGTGCGGGGCATGTATGCCGGCGACCGCAGCCGCAAGGAAACGCTGGTGGAGCATGGCTTCCGACTACCCAGCGCGCTCGATAATCGACCCATGAAATTCGAGGAATTTGTAAGCAGGTTGAAGCAGTGTCTTTGCATGTCGGCCACGCCGGGAGATGTGGAACTGAATTTCACGGGCGGGGAGGTCGTCGAACAGATCATTCGACCCACCGGGCTGGTCGATCCGGTGATCCACATCAAACCGGCCCGTGGCCAGGTGGCCGATCTCGCCACGGAAATCAAGCTCCGGGCTGATCGCCAAGAGCGGGTGCTGGTCACCACGCTCACCAAAAGAATGTCCGAAGATTTAACTAACTACTTCAAGGACATCGGCTTGCGCTGCAAGTGGCTGCATAGCGAATTGGATGCTATCGAGCGTATTACCGTTCTTAGAGAGTTACGCGAAGGGGCCTTCGACGTTCTGGTCGGGGTCAACCTGTTGCGCGAAGGGCTCGATCTCCCGGAAGTTTCGCTGGTGGCCATTCTGGATGCGGACAAGGAAGGGTTTCTGCGCAGCACCACTTCGATGATCCAAACCATCGGTCGAGCGGCCCGTAATGTCAACGCAGAGGTCATACTTTACGCCGACGGCATGACCGATTCCATGCAGCGGGCCATGAGCGAGACGGCACGCCGTCGCGAGGCGCAACTCGCTTACAACAAAGAGCATGGGATTACACCGAGGACTGTAAAAACAGCGATCAAAAATTTCATTGAGGAAGAGATTCAATCCCATCAGATCGCGCAGGAAGCGGCCGGTAAATCCGAAGCGGACTATATCACGGCGGAATACCTCGAGGAATTGCAGGCCGAAATGCTCAAAGCCGCCCAGGAACTCGATTTCGAGCGAGCCGCCACCCTTCGCGATAAGATTGCCAAACTTAAGGGCGAAAATGTCGCATCCCCGCAGATTAAAAAGAAGCGAGGATCTAAGAAAAAATGGAATTAAAAAGCGCTCGCCGGGGATTTGGGCAGTAGGGCAATCCCGTGTACAATAGCCCTAAGTGTATCCCTTATCCGCTACGAAGATTCCATGCGCGATCTACCTCCCGATTTGTTTCACCGTCTGACCAATCACCGGCAGGAGCATCTGCTTCTGGGGTGGGAAAAATTAACTCACGCGGAGCGGTTGGCGTTCATCAATCAGATTGCTGGCATCGACCTCAGTTTGATCGATCGGCTTTACTCAAATCAGGATCAGCTTTTCCCGGCTCTGAATCCGGATCACATCAAGCCCGCCCCCCTCGAAGAAGCCGCTTCCGGGGACAGCGAAACCCGGGAAATCGGGCATCAAGCGCTTTCTAATGGCGAACTGGCGGTTCTGCTCGTTGCAGGCGGGCAGGGCAGTCGGCTGGGCTTCGATAAGCCCAAAGGGATGTATCCGGTCGGGCCGATTTCCAACAAGACGCTCTTTCAGATCCACGTGGAGAAAGTATTCGCCCTGCGCCGGCGGTACACGCGGTCCATTCCCTTGCTGGTGATGACCAGCCCGGCCACCCACACCGATACAGAACAGTATTTCGAAGAAAACAACTACTTCGGGCTCCCGAAAGAAGACATCACGTTCTTTCAGCAGGGTACGATGCCTTCGGTGGAAATTCAGACCGGACGGCTGCTCCTCGAAAAACCGGGGCTGATTTTCACCAGTCCCAACGGACACGGCGGCACGCTCACGGCCCTTTCGGAAACAGGTCTGCTCGATGATCTGAAACGTCGGGGCACCAAGCACCTGTTTTATTTCCAGGTCGATAATCCCCTGGTGAAAATTTGCGATCCCGCTTTTGTCGGCCGACACGTCGCTACTCGTTCGGAGCTTTCTTCGAAGGCGATCGCCAAGGAATATCCGAAAGAAAAAATGGGTGTTTTCGCGCTGATCAATGGACGCTGCAACATCGTCGAGTACTCCGATTTACCGGATGAGCTTGCAAATGCCCGGAGCGAAAAAGGGGATTTACTGCACAAAGCGGGTAGCCCGGCCATTCATATCTTCGAGATGGAATTTCTCGAGCGAATCACCCGAGGTGAACATCGTCTCCCTTTCCATGTCGCCCGCAAAAAAGTTCCCTGTCTCGATGCTAACGGCCATTTCCACTCGCCTACGGTTGAGAATGCCCTGAAATTCGAGATGTTCATTTTCGATTCGCTGCCGCTGGCGGATCGCTGGTTATTGATTCTGGAGAAACGGCGGGAAGAGTTCGCCCCCCTGAAGAACGCCACCGGGGAGGATTCGCCCGAAGCCGTACGGCAAGCGCTGAGTAATCTGGCCGCCGACTGGTGCCGACACGCCAGGTTGCCCGTACCGGTTGATAAGAGCTTCAAGTCGCTGGTTCCGCTCGAGATTAGCCCCCGATTTGCCATGGATGCGGTGGAGTTTGCCGCACGGGTGGGGCCGGTACAGAGCATCGATATGTCAAACTATTGGGAATAATAACGATTTTAACACCTCGAAATCGCTGAGGAACTTCTCCGGATCCCCAGCGGCGGCGCAGCGTGCTATATAATCTTCCATCAGACCCAATTAGTGGAATCGCAGACAGTTAGAGCTAGCGGTTCCAATTTATCGAGATCCAAGATGCTCCATGCCATGATCATGGCCGGTGGTGGCGGCACCCGATTCTGGCCCCGAAGCCGCGTCAAAAAGCCCAAGCAATTCCTTACCTTTTCCGGCGATCGCACTCTCCTTCAATCGACTATTGATCGAACGGAATCTCAGGTTCCGACCGATCGTGTGTGGATCCTCACCAGTGCCGCACATCGGGCGGAAGCGATCCATCAATTGCCGGAGTTGGATGAGAATCACGTGGTTGGCGAACCGATGGGACGGGACACGGCTCCCTGCATCGCTTTGGGGGCCGCGCTGATCGCCAAGGAGCATCCGGCGGGCATTATCATCGTTATGCCGGCCGATCACCTCATTGAACCGGTACAGGAATTTCGCCGGGCGGTGCACGCCGCGGAGCAACTGGCCCTGGATCATCCCGAAGCGCTGATCACTTTCGGCATTCCACCTACCTATCCGGCGGTCGGCTACGGATATATCCAGCGTGGCGCCTCGGCGGGACAAAAGCAGAATGTCCCGGTTTATGAGGTGAAGCAATTCCGTGAGAAGCCGAATTTTGACGATGCGCAGAAGTACATCGCTTCCGGTGAGTTCTACTGGAACAGCGGCATTTTCGTCTGGAAGGTGTCGGCTATTCTCGGAGAATTGAAACGGCAAAAACCGGAAATGCTGGAAGTCGTGCAAAAAATCGCCGATGCCTGGGGCACCGCAGATCAGGAGCACGTCTTCCGGCAGGAATATCCCAAGGCCGAAAAGATCTCCATTGACTACGCAGTGATGGAGAAAGCGAAGCAGGTCCTCGTCCTGCAGGCTCCCTATCAATGGGATGACGTCGGTAGCTGGTTGGCTCTGGAGCGACGCAATCCGCAGGATGCTCAGGGCAACACCATCCAGGCCAATCATGTGGGAATCGACACTTCCAATTGCGTGATCGCCGGGGATTCCGAACGATTGATTGCGACGATCGGTGTTTCCAATCTACTGATCATTCAGGATGGCGATGCCACCTTGATTGCGGACCGTAAGGATGAAGCCGCCGTGAAGCAGATTGTGGACCGATTGAAAGCGCCTGGTCTGGACAAATTTCTGTGATAGCAGGTCGGCTGCTGGGAATGGACTTCGGCACGGTGCGGATCGGCCTTTCGGTGTGCGATCCGGACAAGATCATCGTTTCGCCCTTGCCCAAGTTGAATCGAAGTTCGCTGGAGGCCGATCAGAAGTTTCTGCAAAAGCTTCTCATGGAGGAATCCATCGCGGCCATTGTGTTGGGTCTGCCCATTCATCTGAGTGGAAATGAAGGCAAGAAATCCCTCGAAGTGCGGGCTTTTGCGGAGTGGCTGAAAACCTTCGTTTCTCGACCGGTTTTCCTTTGGGATGAACGGTTCTCATCGTCGGAAGCAGATGAATTGCTGGCCCTTCGGCAGATCTCGGCCAAAAAACGGAAAGAGCTGCGCGATTCGCTGTCGGCCGTGGTAATCCTGCAAAGTTTCATCGAAGCGGGTTGTCCCGAGGATTATACCCCCCGCGCTCTCGACGGCTGATAACTGTTACTGAAGTTCAATTCGGCACAAATTACCAACTTTAGCGGATTCGACTTTTTTTCTCATTATTCTCGATTGAGATTTTTTCAGCGGGGTCCGATATCGAAGAGGCTGGGAGATTCCAGCTCGGATGAATCACCGTCATGGGAGGCGCCAAATGCGTGCCATCGCGTTACTGTTTATTACCGGATTGATGGCTTCCGCGGTTCGCGCGGGAGATCCCCCGGTTCCTGTCATCGTCCAGCCCGGCCAGACGATCATTATCAGCGGTGGGTCAGCCGCTCCGGTTACCAACGTGGTCACGCCGTCCACGAAAGTGGTCACCAGTGCCGCATCGGCAGCCTCCTGTAGCACCTGCGATAAGGATGGCAAGAAGAGCTTTTACGCGAAGATCAAGACCCGGCTGGGTGCTTGCCCGAACGGTTCCTGCGACGATAAAGGGTGCGCCAATCCGCTGGGTTGCGGCAACTTGTGGACCGACGGAAAATTCCTGTTTGGTAGCTGCCGGGACTTCTTCGGAACAGACGTTGCTGCGACGGGTCACCTGCACAAGACGAACGTTCCTTAATTTCTTTTAAGCGTTCGATGCGGCTGGCGATTCGTTTGCGGATCGCTGGCTTTCTGCAAATCGCAGCACCTCTCCGCTAAAAATATTCACGCGAAATTCGCATTCTCTGTTTCGTCGCAATTCGCCATCTGATAGTATCTCCTTTTTCCCGAACTCATTGACGACTTTTATCAGGAGCAACCGCTTGAGTACGAGCGAGACGTCCGCCCCACAACCCAAGGGGCACCCAATCGGTTTTCGTTTCTTTTTCTGGGGGGAATTCGCGGAGCGATTTTCGTTCTACGGGATGCGGGCGATTCTCGCTCTGTATATGGTTGACGAGTTAGGCATCAGCAAGGCGAATGCAAGCTTATATCAATCTCTGTTTCTCGCAGCCGTTTATTTCACACCGCTGATCGGCGGCTTCATCGCGGACAACTTCTTCGGAAAATATTGGACCATTGTGGGCTTTTCCTTGCCCTATCTGATCGGTCAGTTCTTAGTCGGATTCCCGAATAACTATGTTTTTGTCGGTTCACTCGCCTTGTTAGCCATGGGTTCGGGTGTAATAAAACCGAACATATCGTCGCTAATGGGTATGACGTACGATCAGCAAAGGCCGGGGCAGGATACACTGCGATCCGCTGCTTTTTCCTGGTTTTATTTTGCGGTGAATACCGGCGCCTTTTTATCGCAAATTATTTTGCCCTACATGCGTGACCACCACGGTTACCGCGTGGCCTTCCTGACCCCATTTGCCTTCATGGCCCTGGCCCTGACGATCTTTGCTCTGGGCAAAAAATATTATGCCTTGGAGACTGGAGAACGAAAGGTCGCAACCTCGGAAGAGACTGCGGATAAATGGAAAGTGCTGGGTCTTGTCGTTTTACTCTTTGCGCCGTGCTGTTTCTTCTGGGCAATCTTCGATCAATCGTCATTCACCTGGGTTTACTTCACGGACACCTATTCCAACACGGTAATCCACCTGCCGATTCTCGGCGAAGTTCCCTTCTCCTCGGACGGACTGCAGTTTTTCAATTCGCTCTTCATCCTGATCTTCGTTCCCATCAGCATCTGGTTTTGGAAGTTTTTGGATCGTCGCGGCATAAAAATCAAGGCAACTACCAAGTTGTTTACGGGGTTCATGCTGACTGCTTTGTGCATGCTGATTATGGCCGGGGCAGGTTTCCAGGCCGGCGAAATGAAGGAGACTCTGAGAATCTCCACTCCGTTCGCGGATTTTATTCTCCCTGCGGAATCCTTCAAATTGGATGGTGCCGATTTGCCCATGGACAAAAATAAAACGGTGACTTTTGAAGACGATAAAAAATTCGCGTCGGGTTCCTTGCAGGAAGGGGATTTCAACCTCCACTTCGGGGAAGGAAAAATCGTCAAGAAAAAAGTGAACTTCCAGGATGGGACGCTCGAAACACCTGCCGGAACTCTGGTCTTCGCGAACGGACTGATCGATATCGAAAAATCTACACTCTTGTATAACGCTCAAGACAAGAAGATCATCAATGCAGTCAACCCGCCGAAATCCGTGATCTCCATGATTCCGAAACCCGATTACGTTAAGGAGACCTTGGCCAAATTTGAAAGCGGCGCTCCTAAGGCGGAGACCGGCGAAACGAAATCCGATGCGAAAATCACGATTTCGAATTTCGAGTACGTTCCCAAAGAACAACAAGTCACAGTCTGGTGGCAGATCTTCGCATATCTGATACTAACTTTTGCCGAAATTCTCGTCTCCATCACTGGACTGGAATTGGCCTTCGTCATCGCACCCGACAGTATGAAAAGTCTGATTACCGGCTGCTGGCTGGCGACGGTCGGCGTGGCCAACCTGGCGATTAATGCCCCCATCACCGGTTATTATCCGGAGATGCGACCGGGCGTGTACTTTACGATGCTTACCATCATGATGCTGGTGGTGGCTTTCGCGTTTTTGTTTATCGTAAAGTTCGTGAACAAGGAAATGGCGGCGAGGGATGCTTCCAAAGGCAAAAAATAGACGAGGTTAATATAGCGGCACCTTGGGGTCGATCTGCTTGCTCCAGGCGTCGATCCCACCCGACAGCGAGGCCACATTCTGAAAGCCGGCCTGTTGAATCAATGTCGCCCCGGTTAAGCTGCGAATGCCGTGATGGCAGTAAACTACGATCTTCGCCCCTTCCGGCGGATCGATCTCGCCCATATGCTCAATCAATTCGTTCAGCGGAATCAGAACACTGTTGGCGATCCGACAGTGTTCGTTTTCCCACGGTTGCCGCACATCGACCAGATAGAGATTCTCGCCGTTGGCAATCAGGTCGGCCAACTCTCGCGGTTTGATTTGCGCTATCATTTCACTTTCCTATTCGTCTGCGATGGCGGGAAGACCCAGGGCCGCTAGATACTGGCGTTCCATCTTTCGCATTAACTTGGAGTCTTTGGGTTTGCGGTCGTCGTAGCCGCACAGATGCAGGCAGCCGTGAATGACGTAGAGGCAAAGCTCTTCATCGGTGCTATGGCCGCGGTCGATGGCCTGCTCAATGGCCACCTCCACACCGATGACCAGTTCTCCCTCCAGCTTTTTTGCTCCGGAGCCGCTCCAGGGAAAAGTAATCACATCGGTGGGCTCATCGTGATTGAGAAACTGCTTGTTGATGCGATGGATGGTCGTATTATCCACGAAGGCGAGGCTGATTTTGCCTTCCTTGAAACCTTCCCCTTCGACGACGGCCCGGGCACATTCCCGCAACCGTTGGTAGGGGAGGGGGTGGATCTCCTGGGGCGATGCGACCGTAACGGAAATCATCCTGGCTAAGACTCCGGAAGAAGAACGAAACCCTTGTTCTAGAAACTTACAAATGGCGGATGTATTCTAAAGTCCAATTTCGCAGCCGTTCCCGATGCAGCGGTTCCAGTTCTCCCCAGGATCGCACCACTTTCCGACAGTTGGCTTCTCCGCAAGCACAATCGAGAGTCCAGCCTGGTTCCGACAGAGACGTCGAGTAATCCCAGACGATTTCTTCGCCGGCATCAATATTTCGCAAGGCAAAGAGCTCCGGCTTTCCGGTCAGAAAACCGGTGTTGGGATTGCAGGAGTGATTGGCGCAATCGTCGAGGCGGTTCCCGTCGGAGCACAACCAGAGATCGGGACCGATCTGCATGGCCAGCATATCGTCGGTGAGTTGATCGCCGCGCAGAATCTCGCCCCGCATGGGCAGCACGAGCTGATTTTTGACGATGGGATCGAGCGTGAAGACGCCGCGACCTTTGTGCGAAGTCCGTCGAATTTCCAGTCGGGGAGGCGCTGTCATGAAGTCGTTTTATTTTCTCTCGGAAATGGTTTCAAAGTAGTAGCGAATTTTGTTGGCGTAATCTTCCCCGTAGTGCGCTCGCATATCCTGAAGTATCTTTGCCTGTACCTCCCCGGGCAAATCGCCCCAGGCTTTCCCCGAATGCTTGGCCGCCTCGGGGCTGATGTTTTTTAGCTCGGAGAGTCCGCGCGGTACAACGGGGGCACCACCCGCCGGCGGTCCCTGGCGATTCTCAGTCACACTCGAAGGGGTCTGCTGCGGTTGTTGTACGCGCATCTGGCGGGCGGCGTTCTGAAGAGAATCGGCCGCTTGCTTCATGGAGGATTCCGCTTTTGCCGGAGTCTTTTGGACGAGTTCCTGGTGGGCGTTTTCCATCTGTTTGCGAGCATCATTGAGGGACTGACCGGCCTGAGCCATTGACTCGGCGTGCGGATCAATCTTGGCCTGATGCTGTTTGACAGCGGTCTCCAGATTCTGCAAAGCCTCCTGCATGGCCTTAAGGGCCGTTTCGGGTTGATCCTCCCGATTGAGCTTCTGGGCCTGAGTCATCGATTTCGCGGCCTGCTGAGTGGCCTCTTGGGAACTTTGAGCCGATTTCTGAATTTCGGGTTGCTCGGCCGTGCGTTGAGTGAGATCCTGGAATTTCTTCTGCAATTCATTGGAACGCTGGCGAAGCTCTTCGAGCCGGTCCGCTTGCTGAGCCGGGCCGGCTTTGCTGTCGAGTTTCTCCAAGGCGGCGATGATCTCCTGTTCTTTCTGTGCCAGCTTTTTCGCCTCGGGTTCCTCCAGCAGCTTTTCAAACTGGGTTTTCGCGTTTCGCGCCTGCTCTTTGGCCGGGGTTATCCGGCCGTTCGACAATTCTTTCGCAGTGTCTTGGGCGGCCTGCTTGGCCTGCTTCGCCTGATCGACAATATCCGGATTCGGCATCGGAGCTTTTCCCAGTCCGTTCGCCAGAGTTTCCGCCTGTTCGCCGATGGCTTTCTGCTTGGCGATGATTTCCTTAAGGGGGTTTTTATCGCCCTCCGGGTTGGTGTTTTTCATTGCCTCCTTACGGCGAAGCGTATCGTCGCTGAGCTGTTTCTGTTCCTGGGCCAGTTTGCGGGCTTCCTCCGCCTGGGCTTTCTGCGGGAGCGCCCCGGAGTTTTCCGCTTTGGATTCCGGCTTCGGTTCGGAGGCCGTCGTCGGGTGCAATTTGTCGGCGAATTTTTTGGCAGCCTCGGCGGCTTCCTTTCGGGCTTTGGCCAGATCATTCGGATTTTGGCTCAGGGCCTCTTGCAGTTTTTCGAGGGTTTTCTGCTTTTCCGCCGCCGCTTCGTCGCCTCCGGGAATCTGCCGGAGTTCGTCGATGGCCGATTGTAATTGCTTTTTCTGTTCGCTCATCGCCTGTGGGGAAAGTTTGCGGGCCGAGGGTTTTTCCAGGGATTCCGCATCCAGCAACTGCGTTTTACTCAGACGTTTCGCCTGGAGGGCGGCCTCCTCGGGATTGGCCATGCGCTCGGCCAGACGCTGCAAATGCTCTTCGGTCTCGAGCGAGGACTTTCGAGCTTCTTCGACTTTGGCCTCATTCAAATTCTGTTCCGTCTTACGGCTTAGAGTCAGGGCATCTTCCTTGCCGCGCGGCTCTTCGCCGATGTTTTGAGCCTGCAGTTTGCGAATGATATCGGACTGTTCCTTCCCGAGCCGCGCCCAGTCTTCTTTCTCCGTGCGCGGCTTTTTGCTGAGCAGGTCGATTTTCTCACTCAGATCTTTTTGCTGTTTTGCTAGCTCGGCCACCTGCTGTTCAGGAGTTTTCATGCCTGCCGAAGCCTGATCGAGCCGATCGAGTTCACGGCGTAATGTTTGTTGCGAACCGGCGATGTCCTGCACCCGGCCCGCTTTCAGATCCTCCCAGGCTCGCTTGGCCGCTTCCTTGGCTTTTTGAATGCGATCGCCGTTTTCAGGAAGATCCAGTTTGTTGAGGGCTTCCTGCAACTTCTCCAGTTTCCGCGCCTGCTCGACTAACTTCCCCGAAGCTTCCCGATTCAATTTTTCCGAATGCGGCTGCTTCTCCAGCGGTCGGAGAGCCAGATCGGTTTGACGGCTGAGAGTTTCCAATTCGTTTCGCATCGTGGTCAGGTTCTTGCGGGCTTGGGCGATGCGATCACCCAGGCTGGGAAGTTTCTCGGCCAGGCGGCGCAGGGCATCGCTGGCTTTCTGCAGAGAATCATCTACTTCGGAGCGTTTGGCTTTTTTCTGCAATCGATCGACGGCTTCCTGTGCCTTTTCGCTCGCCTGCTTTCGTTCTTGCAGCGGTGAGGCGGCATCACTCGGAAGCTTCAAAGCGGCAATGGCCTCGTTGATCGATTTCTGTTCCAGCAACAAAGCGTTTTGCTTGTCCGCAGGAAGTTCGTCGAAATTCTTCTTCTGCGTCTCCTCGGCCAAACGCTTTCGGAAGAAATCCTGCGCCTCGGCCAGCTGCCGGGCCGCCTCGCGGGGATCGCGCACTTTATCAGCGGCCTCGGCTAGCTTCTGGGCGAATTTTTCGATTTCCAGCGCGGAGCGGACCTGGTTATCGAAAGCATCACTAGGTCGGCCTTCCATCAGGTCCGATTCGGCTTTGCGCGCACTGGTCGAGGACAGCGGGGCAAGGCGGTTGGATCGCACGGTCGTTTCCGTGCGGCGGACGAAATCGTCAATCCGACTCGCGAGGCTGCTCTGACGTTGCGCCAGATCGCTGAGTTTGCCCCCCCGTTCTTCCTTCAAGGCTTCCTGTTGAGCGCCCAACAGTGATTTCAAGTTCTCGGCCAGAGCCTGTAACTGCGTCATCAAACTATTCACTTCACTGTTGTCGCCGGCTTTCAGGGCGTTGCGAAGATCTTCATTATCGGCCACCAGACGCTGCAATTTTTCCTGGATTTCGCGCTGCCGGGCATCGAGCTCGGTGAGCTTGGCCGGATCGCTGGTCTTGGCCTGCTCGGACAGTTGTCGTTCTTCCTGCCCCAGCCGATCCACTTTTTGTCGGGTGCGTTGCTCGGCGGCCAGTTTATCATTCAGCTTGCGGAGTTTTTCCAGCTTCTGAATCGCCTGGGCGATGCTCTCCATACCGGCATCGAATTTTTCGCGTCGAGGCTCGCCCGGAGTTTTCTGAGCTTCGGCCAAAGAAGCCTCGGCATTGTTGAGAGATTCCGAACTCACTTCCCGCAACCCTTGTTTCAGCGCGGCCAGATCGGGAATGACTTCGATCTCTTGGGCGAGGGTGTCGAGTGCGGATCGATTATCGCCGGTCTTTTCGCGAATCTCGCGGAGTTTTTCGCTTTGCTCGCGATTCAAACTGCGTTGCCGGGAACTGTCGTTGCGTAGCCTTTGCGTCCCCTGGAAAGAGTTCTCTAGATCGCGAACCACCGACTGAATTTTTTCATCCAAGGACTTTCGTCGCGTTTCGATTTCCTGTTCATCCAGGGGATCGGCGGAATTGGAGATGCGCAACTCGGCCCAACGTTCACCGGGAGGATAGACTGAACGCTGCGGGCCGAGTTTTTCTTCGGGAAGGTCCCGATTGTCGAAAGCGATCAACCGGTACTCGATGGTGTCGCCGTCTTTCACCTTGCCGCGCAGATCGAGTCGATATTGGGCTTCCCCCTGGGCGGGGTTCAACAGTTTCAACGGAATTTCCTGCTGAATGCTGTCTTTCTGATTGATGCGATATTCCAGAAAGGCTTTACCCAGCCCGAAATCGTCCAAGAGCGCGAAACCGATGCCGATGACTTCATCCGGTCGAACCGTGCGCGTCTGGTCGGTGAATCCAGACGCCTGGGTAAACTTGGGCGGCAGATCCACCTTGACTCGCAGGGGCTGTGCCGGCCAATCGAACATCACATGATATTCGGCCTCGACGTGCAGACGGTAACTGCCCGGTTGCAGGGCACGACTCTGCAAAACCACGGAGCTGTTCTGGATATCGAGTGGCGTGATTTTCGCGGGATTCGTCGCCGAGCGACTCTGATCTTCCGGAGTCCATTCCAATGTGGCGGCGATGGGAGCTCGATTGAACTGAATGTGGTGCTCGATGGTGCTGTATTGGATTGCCTGTAAGTCCCCCAGACCAGAGACCTTTGGAGTGGGTTCTCCCGTTTTTCGAGTGTAGGCGGGCGGCGAAATCTCCGTGAGCCCGCCGATGATCTCCAGCGGTTCCACAACATGCACCCGGTACCATTCGCTTTTCACCGGGCCACTTTCAATGCGATACTCGAAATCGAAGTTTGCCCGATCCCAGTTGGCGAAGAAGACGTTTTCTTTTTCAATCGTCACCGCTTGCGTATCGATTTGTCCGTCCGGCAACCGCACAACGAGCTGGGCGTTCTGGGGAAAGCTCGGCTTGGATTTCGTCGGTTCGAAATATCCGGAAAGAACCAGGTTGGCCCCGCGGGGTACGCCGGTCTCCCCTGAAGTAATAACGATGCGGAAGCCGGCATCGAGAGCCGGGTCGCGCCAGGGGAGAGCAAATCGTTTGATCAGGCCGGCGGAATTTTCGATGAAATAAAGGGGTGTCAGCATCAGCGCGAGAGCCACTAGACTGAACCCGGCGAAGGTCCAGTAGCCGCGCAAAGGAACCGTGGTGGTGAAATCGAGCGATTTGGTTCGATGATCGGCATCGCCAAGCAGCTGATTCATCCAGGAAGAGGAGCCGTTGGCGCTTTCGGGATGCTCGGCCAGTTCCACCGCCGTCAGTAGGCGTTCGCCCAGGCGGGGATATTGCTTTTCGACCAGGGCCGCCAAACCGAGTTGGTCCAGCGGAGCCCGCAGCGGATTTCGCAGCCACATTTTCCAGAGACCCGCGCCGATAGCCAGCCAGCTGAAAAACAGCGTGACCCGCAGCCAGCGGGACAGATCCAGCTGGGCATCGAGCAGGATTATGCAAACTGCGAGAATAGCCAGGATCAGGCTGACTCGACAGACGCCCTGGATCCGCTGACCCTGACGGGTACGGCGTGCCAGTTCGTCCAGTTTCAGTCGCAAACTAGCCGGCAACGAATTCATGCCGATCCTTGAGCTTTCGAGGAGGGAATACTACCTTTATTCTACTTCCCCGCGGGGGATTACCGCAAGAACGTAAACGGCGGATCGAACGTTTGAACACCCGTTTCTCATAATTTGTGCTCCGGTCGTCCCGGAAGTAGGCCGCGCACTTGAAAAACCCCAGTCAATCCGTAATTCTTCGATGAAACAATACGCATATTACAACGCAGGAAACAGTATCAAATGTCTAAAGGCAAACTGGGAATTGTCGTAGGTGGTGGGCCGGCTCCGGGCATTAACGGGGTCATCAGTTCGGTAACCATCGAAGCCATCAATCACGGCATGGAAGTGATCGGCTTTCAAAACGGCTTTCGGCATCTGGTCGAAGGATCCGACACGCACTGGCGAAAACTGACGACCGACGATGTCGCGCCGTACTATACTCGCGGCGGCTCGATTCTGGGAACTGCCCGCGTCAACCCGGCGAAAAAAGAAGAAGACATGGCCCGCGTGCTGAAAGTCTTCGAAAAGCTCGGACTGACCGCCTTCGTGACCATCGGTGGCGACGACACAGCCTATTCGGGCAGCCAGGTGGCCAAGCGGGTGGGGCCGGGTGCACCTCGAGCCAAGCCCTCGGACCATTTCATTCGCGTTTGCCACGTACCCAAAACCATCGATAACGATCTGCCGTTGCCCGAAGGCACGCCGACCTTCGGTTTCGAAACGGCCCGGCACCTGGGCGTGTTGACCACTCGGGCTCTCCATGCGGATGCTCGCACCACCGGTCGCTGGTACATCATCGTCAGCATGGGTCGGGCGGCGGGCCACCTGGCGCTCGGGATCGGCAAAGCTTCCGCCTCGACCATCAGCATCATTCCCGAAGAATTCCGCGACAAACCGGTGACGCTGGAATCGCTCTCGGACATCATCATCGGTTCCATCCTCAAGCGGAAGCTGGTCGGTAAGGATTACGGCGTCGTGGTGCTGGCCGAAGGTTTGATCGAATCGATCGGCGATGCTGGCCTTCTGAAAGCGCTGGGGGAAGAAGCTCTGAGCCACTACGGCCACCTGGAGCGCGACCCGCACGGTCACCTGCGGCTAGGCGAAATCGACTTCGGCCGCATTGTGAAGGATTATCTGAAGAAGAAACTGCTGGAATTGGGCCAGAAGGTCGACTTCATCACCAAGGATCTGGGCTACGAATTGCGTTCGGCCGATCCGATACCGTTCGATGCGGAATATACCCGCGATCTGGGTTACGGAGCGGTCAAGTTCCTGACGAGCGAAGCTGCTTCTCAGTACGGTGCGGTCATCAGCTTCATCGACGGTCGCATGGTTCCGCTGCCTTTCGAGCAGATGATCGACCCCAAGACGCAACGGATGAAAAATCGCCGCGTAAACGTCGATTCCGAATCTTACCACTGTGCTCGCCGGTACATGATTCGACTGGAGAAGAGCGATTTCGATGATGCCGCCAAACTGAAGCAGTTGGCCGATGTTGTGAAGATGACGCCGGAAGCATTCCGCGCTCGATTCGAAAACTCGATCAACGAAGTTCCCTACGCTTAGAGAATGAAAAAGGGCCGCGACCCCCTCGGTTGGATCGCAGCCCGCATCGACAGGTCTCACTTTCAGTTCGTCTTGGCCCCGGCTTCTTTTTTCTTGATGTAAGCCAGGGCTTCTTTCAATTGTCCGATAGCTTTATTCAGATCCTGAATAGCCTTTTCCTTGTGTCCACCGAAATCGTGGCCGGCGCCTCTCAAATAGCTCTCGGCGGCCTGGAGTTCCGGAATCGCAGCAGCGATCTGAGCATCGGAAAGAGGCTGTGGTTCGGTCATTTTCCCTTTATTGCCGCCGCCGGAATTGGAATTGTTGGCCGGTTTGGCCGCAGGTTTGGTTTTGGTGGCGGAGTTCGATGAGGAAGCCGGTTTCTTTCCTTGCTGATGGGCAGCATGGTTGGCCGCCCGCAATTCGTGTTCGGCCTCGGAGATGTCGTGAATGGCCTTGGCCCGGTGCCCGCCGTAATCGTGGTCGGCTTTTTCCAAGCTGACTTTGATCTGCTGCAGGCTGTGAATGGCCCCGGTTAAAGGCGAACCATTGGATTTGACCGCTTTGGAAACACCCGTCACGCTGCCCACCGGTCCGGTGGCCATGGCCGGGCTGCTGAACCCGAATAAGAGAAAGCCCGCTGCGGAGAATGCCGCCAATCGATTGGTAAGATTGATACGCATTATTAACCCCTCTATGCTTCGATATGATTTTCAAACCTAATTAAACGAACCATAGTCCACGGAGAAAGTTGCGGTGGTAAATACTGAAATTTGAAAGATTTCGGGAATTGAGGTGTAGGCCGAGAATTCGCGGGCGAGATAAAAGAGGATTTGTTGGGCGAGCGAAAATTTTCAATCCATTTTCACGCGAGGCGTGAGCACGTTGACCACATTCGAGCGGATCTGAGCGAAACCGCCATCGACAATCAGCTTTTTGACGACGCCGTTGTGGGTCAGTCGAACTTCCCCTTTGCCGAGTTTGCCAATCATCGGGGCGTGGTCGAACAGTACGCCGAGTTCACCATTTTCCATCGGGAGAACGATAAACTCCGCGGTGGCTTCCAGAACCTTCTTCTCTGGGGTCACGATTTCGCAGTGGAGTTCTTTCATGATATTCTTTCGATTAGTAGCGGTCAGCCATGAGCATTCAGCGGTCAGCTTTCAGCTAAAAAAACCGTTTTCGCTATTAGTAAATTCGGCCATCGTCTGAAGTACCCAGCCTAATCAACATTCGCTGAAAGCTGAAAGCTGACTACTTATTTCGCTGCCGCCATCTTCTTAGCCTGGGCATCCGCTTCCTCGATGACACCGACATACATGAAGGCCGATTCCGGCAGGTGATCCCATTTGCCGTCGCACAGTTCTTCAAAGCTGCGAATCGTATCAGCCAGGCTGGTCACGCTACCGGGTTTGCCGGTAAATGGCTCGGCCACGATGAACGGCTGGCTTAAGAAGCGTTCGATTCGGCGAGCGCGGTTCACGACCTTCTTGTCGTCTTCGCTCAATTCGTCGACGCCGAGGATAGCGATGATGTCCTGCAGTTCCTTGTTGCGCTGCAAAATCGTCTGAACGCGGCGTGCCACGGCAAAGTGTCGTTCGCCAATGTACTGCGGGTCGAGCAGACGGCTATTGGAAGCCAGCGGATCCACGGCCGGGTAAATCCCCTTTTCTGAGATCGATCGTTCCAGGTAGATAAAGGCATCCAAGTGCTGGAAGGTATTCGCGGGAGCCGGGTCAGTCGGGTCGTCGGCGGGCACGTACACGGCTTGGACCGAGGTAATAGCTCCCTTGCTCGTCGAGGTAATGCGTTCCTGCAACTCACCCATTTCGGTGGCCAAAGTCGGTTGATAACCCACGGCGGAAGGCATACGGCCCAATAGAGCCGACACTTCCGAACCGGCCTGCGAGAAGCGGAAGACGTTGTCGACGAACAGCAGGGTCTCGGCCCCGGTCGAATCTCGGAACCATTCGGCCATCGTCAGAGCGCTCAATGCGACTCGCAGACGGGCTCCCGGGGGTTCGTTCATCTGACCAAAGACCATGGCCGTGCTATCGATAACCGATTTGGCGTCGGCGCCGGCTCCGGCTTTGGTTTCCTGCATTTCAAGCCAGAGGTCATTCCCTTCACGGGTTCGCTCGCCCACGCCGGCAAACACCGAATAGCCCTTGTACACCTTCGCAATACGAGCGATGAGTTCCTGAAGAATAACGGTCTTGCCCAGACCGGCCCCGCCGAACAGACCGGCTTTACCTCCGCGAGGCAGCGGGGTCAGAAGGTCGATAACCTTGATACCGGTTTCCAGCAGTTCGGACTTGGGAGACAGTTCGTTGAATTTCGGTGGTTTGCGGTGAATCGAACGCTTTTCGTCGGTTTTCACTTCGCCCCGACCATCGATCGGTTCGCCGAGCAGGTTGAAAACGCGACCGAGCGTTCCCAAGCCCACGGGAACCTGTACTGAGGCCCCCGTGTCGACGACATCCATACCCCGCATCAAACCATCGGTGCTGCCCAGAGCCACCGCTCGCACCCGGCTGCCGCCCAGATGTTGCTGTACTTCGCCCACCAGCTTGATTTTGATACCCTTATTGTCGCCGTCGACTTTGACAGCGTTGTAAATATCGGGAAGGTGGCCATCGGGAAACTCGATATCGAACGTCGAGCCGATGATCTGAATGATTTTTCCGAGTTTTGCGGCAGTCGCAATCATAGTAGCTCCAGGGCGATCTTGCTGTCTGTTATCGCGGGCGTCCCCCGCGGAATCATCAACTCTTCGGTATCAAAAAACTTAAGTGGTGCCCCATATGCACCAGTTGAATCTTCCTGGCTTCCTCCCGGGTCATCGCACCCAGCAGCGGGGAAGCCTGATATTCGCCGGTGTAGGCTTCGAATTGCTGAATTTTCTGCTTCAGCATCTCGGCGGCTTTCACCTCGTCCATTCCCGGGGCTGGCACAGTTTCCGGCATCGTCTGAATGCCCGATTTCATATGCCCGGTGGTCAGCCACTGTTCTCTCATCTGACGACCCATGGTCATCTTGATGGTGGCAAGCATCGTTCGAACCAGGAAGTTCCCGCGCGGGTAACCTTCCACCGGATACCCGGCCCAGACTGCCAGATGCCCGCAGCACTGAGCCAGATCCCACTTACCGACCTTGGTATAACCCTTCAGTAAGTTATCCACATCGGCCCGCACTTCATCGAAGGAATCGAACTTCAGGGACCGGCGTTCTAAAGTCATATCCTGTTCCGTTCAAGCAGCTCTGACCGAACGACTGTTACTTCAGGGCTTCCGATCCGGCGATCAACTCGCTGATTTCCTTGGTAATGTTCGCCTGGCGGGCCCGGTTGTACTGCCGGCTGATTTCTTTGATCAGATCGGCGGCGTTTTCCGTCGCGGCTTTCATGGCCACCCGGCGGGCAATCTGTTCGCTCACGGCCGCATCCAGGAAGCATTTGAAAAGACGCTGCTTAAAGGCCACCGGAACTATCGATTCCAGAATTTCGGCGGCGTTGGGTAGGAAATCGTATTCGACAGACCCGCCTGCCGAAGCAGTTGCAGCCGATTTCGAATCGCCTAGGGAAGACAGCGGCAACAGAGTTTCGACCACCGGCACCTGACGCGAGGCGGTGACGAATTTCATGTAGGCCACTTCCAGACGGTCGATCTGGCCGCTGGTGTACATCTGTATGTAGCGGTTGGCCAATTCTTCCACCTGATCGAAGGAAGGCTTGTCTTCGAATTGAGTATAGGTCTGGAGGGCAGCGATGCCCTGGTAGCGGAAGAAAGCGATCGCACGCTTGCCGGACAACTCGGTATCCTGTCCAATACCGGCTTCCTTATTCTTTCGCAGAACGGCCTGAGCTTCCCGGAGAATCGAGCCGTTGTAGCCGCCGCACAGTCCGCGGTTGGCACAAACGACTAGCAGCAGGGTTTTCTTGGCCGGACGGACGGACAAGAGCGGATGGGAGGTGTCGCCCGCGTTCTTGGTGAGGTCGGCGGCCAACGCGGCGATTTTACGCGTGTAGGCCTCCGCTTCCGCGGCACGGTCCATCGCTTTCTTGAAGCGTGCAGTCGCAATCAGTTCCATCGTCCGCGTAATTTTGCGGATGTTGCGAACCGCTTTGCGTCGGTTAACCAGGTCACGAAGTTTGGCCATAGTTTGTCTCTACCGGCGGGGCAGGTGTGCAGAAACTCTCGTTTCCACGCACCCGCGGACCGATTGTTACCCCTTGAACTGCGGGCTGAAGGTATCGATGGCTTTCTGCAGTTGCGGCTCGAGATCGGCCGTGATCTTCTTTTCCTTTTCGATGCCTTTGCGAACTTCCGGCATCTGTTCGGCCATGAACTTGATGAACTGTTCTTCCCAGGCCCGGACGCTCTTCACCGGCACCTTGTCGAGGTAACCGCGAGTACCGGCGTACAGCACCATGACCTGATCGATCACGTTCAGAGGTTTGAACTGCGGCTGCTTCAGCAGTTCGATCATGCGATAGCCACGATCCAGCTGTCGCTGGGTTGCCGGGTCGAGTTCCGTACCGAGTTGAGCGAATGCTTCCAGTTCGCGGAACTGAGCGAGCGTCAGCTTCAAACCACCGGCCACCTGCTTCATCGCACCGATCTGAGCGTTGCCCCCCACGCGGCTCACCGAAATACCGACGTCGACAGCGGGCCGAACACCCGCGTAGAACAGCGATGGCTGCAGGTAGATCTGACCATCGGTGATGGAAATCACGTTGGTCGGAATGTAGGCCGAAACTTCGCCTTCGAGCGTTTCGATGATCGGCAGAGCGGTCAGCGAGCCCCCGGAAGTTGGAATCTTAGCGAGCTTGTTGCCCTTTTCGTGGGCCAATTTCTCAGCGTGTTCTTTGTCGAGCGGGCCGACGTAAACCTTGCCGTCGATCCCACTCTTTTCGTTCGCCTGGGCCGCATCGAAGTCCTTGGCAACGATGACCCATTTTTCCGCCATCTTGGCCGAGCGTTCGAGCAAACGGCTATGGCAGTAGAACACGTCCCCGGGGTAAGCTTCGCGACCGGGAGGACGGCGAACCAGCAGCGACAGCTGGCGATAAGCGGCGGCTTGCTTCGAAAGGTCATCGTAAACGCACAGGGTGTCTTTGCCCTGGTACATGAAGTACTCGGCCATCGCGGTACCAGCATACGGTGCGATGTACTGCATGGGGGCCGGATCGGCCGAGGTCGAAACGACCACAATGGTGTAATCGAGGGCGCCGGTGCGTCGCAGGTCTTCGACGATTTGCGAAACTTTCGCCTGCATCTGTCCGCAGGCGACGTAAACGCAGATGACGTTTTCCGATTTCTGATTGATGATGGTGTCGATGGCGATGGCCGTCTTGCCGGTCTTGCGGTCGCCGATGATCAGTTCGCGCTGGCCGCGACCGACCGGGGTCATGGCATCAATCGCCTTGATGCCGGTCTGAAGCGGTTGCTTCACCGGTTGTCGGTCGGCGATCCCGGGGGCCGGAGTTTCGATCGGTCGGGATTCCGAGGTGATGATCGGACCCTTGCCGTCGAGGGGATTCCCGAGTGGATCGACGACGCGGCCGATCATAGCGGGACCGACGGGAACTCGGAGCAGTTTACCCGTCGTTCGGCATTCGTCTCCTTCGGTGATCTCCAGGTAGTTACCCAGAATGATCACACCGACGGAGCTTTCTTCGAGGTTGAAAGCGAGGCCGGTCACTCCCGCCTTGGGGAACTCGACCATCTCCCCGGCCATGACGCCCGTCAGGCCGTAGACGCGAGCGATACCATCGCCCACTTCGAGTACCTTGCCGACTTCGCGGGAGTCAATTGCCGAACGGTAATTTTCGATTTCAGCTTGTAGAACTGAAACGATCTCGTCCGATCTGAATTTCATAACTGCTTCTCGATAGAAGTTGATTGCTTAAGGTTTTAATGCGGGTGAGGACAGAATTGTCGTACACCTCGTCGCCGACCTGCACCACGATGCCGCCCAGAAGGCTCGGATCGACTTTAACATCGAGAACCGGAGTCATCTTGAAGGAATCCTGCAGGGTGTTTTGCAGCGTTTGTTTCTGTTGTTCGCTCATCTGGAAAGCGGACTTCACCAGCACGCGAATGCGGTGCGCCCGTTCGTCTCGCAATTCGCGGTAGCTCAGCGAGACATCGGCCAGAATTTCCAGGCGGTCCTTGGCATTCAGCAACTGGATGAAATCGTACAGCAGGGGATCCACGTTACCTTCGAACGCCTTCTTGACGAAGGGAGTTCTCTGGGATCGTTCGATGCCCTTGGTGGAGATCAGTTTCCGGACATCGGGATTCGTCTGCAGCAGTTCCAGTAACTTTTCCAGTTCCGATTCGAGAGTATCCACTTTGCCGGCTTTTTCCGCCGAATTCATCAGGGCTTCGGCATAGACGTGGGCCAGTCGACGAGCGACAGAACCCTCGGTGCTCTCATGCGAATTCTGAATATCTTTTGCCTGATCAGCCATGAGTAGTACTCTCACCAGATTTCCGATACCGAGCGGAACGGAGTTCCGCACTGCTTTCAGAAAGCTGGGACTATCCCGCCTTGTTTAAGGAACTCTTCAGTTCCGACAAAGATTCGTCGACCAATTTCCGATGATCGTCTTCGGTCAGTTGCTTCTTGACGGTCTTGGTGGAGATCAGGGTGGCCAGCTGAACCGCCTTGCCCCAGATTTCCGTCAGAGCCTGGTCTTTGGCACTCTCGATTTCCCGACGCAGCCGATCTCGCTCGGTTGCGATCTCCGCAGTCGCATCGGCCTTCAACTTTTCGCGAAGTGCCTCGGCGTCGCGACGAGCTTCATCGATCATCGCTTTGACTTCCTCAGCGCCCTTATGGCGGGAAGCTTCCAGTTCCGCACGCAGTTTCTGAGTCTCCGCAAGAGACTTTTCCGCTTCTTCCTTGGCGCTGAGGATCAGCGCTTCGCGTTTGTCGAGCCCTTCCACGATCGGTTTCCAGGCGAACTTGGAAAGGATGAAGAAGACCAGACCGAAAACGATGAGCGTGTAAATACCGAGGTCGGAACGAGTCAGACCCAGTTGACCCAAAGCGTCTGGCTTTTTTTCATGCTCTTTAAGGGGAGCATTGCCATCCAACTGAGTGGGAGCGGCTTTGCCGTTCGGTGCGGGAGCCTTGTGGTCCTGCGAAAAGGCAGGAGTCCCGCAAAGCAGGCAGATCACCAGAGCTAATGCCGCGTACATTTTCTTTAACATGGGGTTCCTCCGGTTGCGGGGATTAGCGATATCCCGAAGGATTAATTGCCACCCATGATCTTGGCACCGATCAGCAGACAGAGAACCAGGCTGAGAATCCCGGCCCCTTCGACGAGACCGGCGAGAATGAACATCGCGCCTTGAATCTTGCCGGCCTGTTCGGGCTGACGGGCAATACCGGACAGAGCAGCGAAACCGATCAGACCCAGACCGACGCCAATGCCCAGAACGCTGAAGCCCATGCCGATCCCGGCCCCGATCCCCTGGTAGTTCTCGGCAGCCATCGACGGCGCGGCGAAGAACATAACGGCGAACAGAGCCAGCAAAATCCGAGAAGTAACTGCCATGAGAACTCCAAATTTACAAGTAAGAGTTTTTCGTAATTCAATAACCCAGTCAACAAATCGCGGGACGATTCCCGCGTTCCGTGCAAATATTAGTGCTGTGGATGCATTGCCAAACCGATGAAGGTCGCCGTCAAGAACGTAAACAGATAGGCCTGCAGGCATGCCACAAACAATTCCAACAGACTCAAAGCCACACTCAGGAAAACGCTAATTCCAGTCACCGGCCAGAACAGGAAGTTCGCCACATCGCTTTCGTGAGAGGCCGCCCCGATCAACTGGATGAAGAACAGGATCATGAACAGAACCAGGTGACCGGCCATCATGTTCGCAAAAAGTCGGATGGCGAGCACCGAGCCGCGAACCAGAGCCCCAAAAATTTCCAGGCCGAAAAGGCCCCAGCCGAGAAACCAGCCGAACAACTTCATGGCTGGCCCGCCTTCGATATCCACGTGCGGTCGGAAGGTCATCAAATAACCGTAGGGACCGTGGTTGGCTCGCATGCCACTGAAGTGGATGACTAGAAAGCTAATCAAAGCCAGGGCCGCACAGACGGCGATATTACCAGTTACGCTCGGAATGAACGGGAACATCCCGAGCAGATTCATCATCAGAATGAACAGGAAGATGGTCCACAAAAACGGCAGGAATCGCTTGTAGTCGTGTTCGCCTATCGCCGGGATGGCGACCTGATCGCGAACGAACAGAAGGATCGTTTCGAGGAAGTTCCACATCCGACCGCGAGGAACGGCACCCGTATGAATTTTCCTGGCGACGGGTACGAACAGAGCGATCAGGATCACGGCGGCCAGCGTCATCACCAGCATAAACTTGGGATGTTCGAACAGTCCCAATTTCAGTTCGCCGATGTCGATGCCGAAATTATCGAATATGTGAAAGTGCGAGCTATCGGAAATATGACCGATCGGATCCGGATTGTGGGCGCCGTGTTCTACGGGTACGGGTTCAGAGTTGAAGAGCATATTTACGAGTCCGATTCCGTTTTATGCAGTTCCGAGTTTCCGAGTTTCTTTGAGTCCCAGCACCGTTTCCGCGATCAACGACAGAACATACAGGGAAATTCCCCAGGCCGCGAAGCCCGCACCATGTTCCCGAACTTCCGGAAACCAGTAGAAGGCCAGTATGCCGCCGCCCAGTGCCGCTCCCATTCGGAGCAGCGTTCCCACCAGCATTAATACGAGAGTCAGTTCCGGGCCATCCTGCCGGTACCAGACTATCAAACCCAAGGATATGATTGCGGGAATCAAAACTATGATCGTTGCAATCGTCGGTACTTGCCAGGGATAGTTCCACATCCCCGTTAAACAAGCCGTGGAGGCCAGGAGTCCCGGCAGTCCACCAATCAACGCCAGCCAGGCGATCGATCTCATTTTTCTTTCGCTTGCTGGACCAGATACATCATGCAGCCAATGAATCCCAGAGCCAAGCCGCCTAACACACCCCAAGGGCTCCAACCAAAGGCATAATCCAGGAAAACACCGACCAGGATTGGACCGGTTAGTGTACCGCTAGCCGTCGACAATTTCCCCAGTAGCCTCCCTGGGGAGTCCTCTGGTGGCTGTTTCTGATCCATCTTCGTTCAGAATAATTAGGAGTGACCGGGAACATTGGCAAGCACAAACTGCATCTTCTTAGATATGGCGCGCTTTTCTCATATCTGGGAAGGTTCAGGAGTTCCGATGGAATCGATTGCTCCCATTACGTCGTGGCGTCTTCCAGGTAGGTGTAGCCTTCCATCCCACTCTCGTAAAATCGCATGAATTGTCGCGATTCCTTGACGGAAATCTTCCCCTGCTTCAGCGCCCTTTCCACATCTTTTCGCATCCGCTCGATCAATTTTTCGGCCGAGTACTGCACGTAATGCAGCACTTCGCGAACCGTGTCGCCCTTGATGACTTCGTCGATGTTGACCTCGCCATTTTCCTCCAGGTAGACGTGCACGGCATTGGTATCGCCAAGCAAATTGTGCAAATCGCCGAGGATTTCCTGATAAGCGCCAATCAGAAACGCCCCGAGATAATAGGGCTCGCCATCGGTCAGGGGATGCAAAGGCAGCGTGCCGGAGACATCGCGAAGATCGATGAACTGATCGATCTTACCGTCCGAATCGCAGGTGATATCTCCAAGCACCGCCCGGCGGCTCGGTGCTTCATTCAGACGATGGATCGGCATGACCGGGAATAGCTGCTTGATCGCCCAGCTATCGGGCATCGATTGGAATACGCTGAAATTGCAGAAGTAGGTATCGGAAAGCTGCACATCCAAACCTTGCAGATCTTCCGGGACGTGGTCCAGTTCCTTCACCAGTTTTTGCAGTTTCTTGCCGACGGCCCAGAAAAGCCGTTCCGCCATGGCCCGGAGTTCGATGCTCAGGTAGCCGAGTTGAAAGAGATTGAGTGTCTCCTCCATCGCCTGCTGAGCGTCGTGATAGCTTTCCAGAAAGTTCTTTTTGTTGATATCGCTGTAGATGCCATAGAGATCCTTGATCGGCTGCGGGGCATCGTCGGGAATTTCGCTGGGGGCCGTGCAGCGATCGAAGTTGGATGTACCCAGCACATCGAAGATCAGCACGCTATGGTAAGCCACCATTGCCCGGCCCGATTCGGAAATGATCGTCGGGTGAGGGATGCCGCTCTCATCGCAGACGCTCTTGATGCGGAACACCACATCGTTGGCGTATTCTTGCAGAGTGTAATTGACGCTCGATTCAAAATCGGTCTGCGAGCCATCGTAGTCGACCCCCAAGCCGCCGCCGACGTCCATGAATTTTAAACCGGCGCCGCAGCGATAGAGTTCAACGTAGACGCGCGCCGCTTCGTTCAGAGCGTCTTTCACCTTGCGAATGTTGGTGATCTGACTCCCCAGATGGAAGTGGGTCATCTGAAGGCAATCGGCCATGTCCCGTTCTTTGAGATAATCGAGCGCTTCCAGAACTTCGGTGATGGTGAGACCGAATTTGCTGCGATAACCCGCCGAAGATTTCCAGCGGCCACTGCCCCGGCTGGCGAGCTTGACGCGTACGCCAATGACCGGCCGAACGTCCAGTTCCTGAGCGTGCCGTACAATCGATTCCAGCTCGGTGAATTTTTCGACGACCGGGATGATGTTCTTGCCAAGCTTGCGGGCCAGGATCACCATCTTGATGAATTCATCGTCCTTGAAGCCATTACAAATGATCGGCGTGTCCGAACCATTGGTAATCGCCAGCACGGCCAGCAATTCCGGCTTGGAACCGGCCTCCAGACCGAACTGGTAGGGTTTGCCGAAGTCGAGGATTTCTTCGACCACCTGTCGCTGCTGATTCACCTTGATGGGATAAACGCAGCAGTAGTCGCCCGAGTAGTCGTACTCCTTGATGGCGTTGGAAAAGGCCTTGGCCAGTTCCGCCACGCGATGTCGGAGAATATCGGTGAAGCGAAGCAGAATAGGAGTTTGAATATCGCGATCGATCAACTGATCGACAAGTTGCTTCAAATCGATCGATTCATCGGTTCTTTTATTGGGATGCACGGTCACATGACCGGCTTTGTTGATTCCGAAGTAGCCTTTGCCCCAGCCTCGGACGGCATATGTATCGAGCGAATCGGCATTTTTCCACTGACGTATAGTTTCCGGGTCGTCGTGACGCTCCAGCGCTTTGGCCATCAAAGGCACCCTCTTAAATTTGCAACGAAATCATTAATCGAATCAATTATAGTACTGCCTTCAGACAGACAAGAAAGTGAAATCAGGATGAGGGCGCGGATTTTTCTTCCCGAACAGCGGGAATGGATAGTTTGCGAAAATCATCCGGCGGGCCGTACGATTCGAAAATGCTCGCTTACAACTTCGCGTTCTGGTGCGCGGTCAGCTCTTCGAAGGCCGAACTCGCCTGCAACCAATCCTCGCGAGTTAAATTTTGAATTGCACTCGGAGAATAACGGACGGCCTCCCCGGGTAACAGAATTGGTTTCAAGTTCATTTCGGGATGTAGGGAGCTTAGCCGTTCCAGTATTTCCGAAGCGCTCAGGGTCGCGCTGGGGATTGCAAATTGCTCGCTCAAGTATACTCGGCAGAGTCTATCGAGTTCCAGCCAATCTGAAATTTGCGGATCGGTCACTTGCAGGATTCGCCGTTTACGGCTTTCAAAATCTTCCCGGGCGGACTGGCGGGATCGGAGTTGGATCTTTCTCCAGCGGGCGCGCACTAGAAAAACGGTAATCAAGATTACTACCAGTCCCAGAGCCAAAAAACGCAGAATTTCCCAATCGGATAACCCGCTTTCCGCCCTCTCAACGGTCGATACCCGTTCGATCCCGGTGACCGGCCGCAGGCTTTCAATGCCCTGGTAGATCATGAGCGAACTCCGGGGTGGGCCGCCCGCCGTTCGAAGAAGCGGATCAAGGCTTCGAGATGGCCGCCGACAGTGGAGACCTCCAGCGAATCGATTCTAGCAGCTGCCAGTGTCCGTTCGAATTCCCGTCGGCGTTTTTGCACCTGTTCCTGAAAATTTTGCGGAAAGGATTTCTGATTCGTGTCAATGAGACGGATCTGCCCCGTTTCGGCATCCCGAAGCCGGATTAACCCACTCCGAGGTACTTCTATCTCCGCCGGATCAGTGACCTTCAGAGCGAAAGTTTCGTGACGGCGGGCCATCTGACGGAGTGAATTTTCATAGTCTTCCGCCAGAAAATCACTCATCAGAAATACGACGGCCTTACGCAGCTTCAGCTTGTTCACGAAGTCCAATGCAGCCGTCAGATTGGTTCGTGGGTCGCTCGGCTCGGTCAAGAGGATATCGCTGAGTAAGCGGGGGATATTCATGCGGGCTTTGCCCGGTGGCAGATACCGCTCCACCTTGCCGGCGAACAAGAGTAGCCCCACTCGATCCCGATTTTCGACCGCGCTCAATGCCAATAACGCGGCCATTTCCGCCAGAATTTGCTGCTTGGTGTTGATCTCGGTGGAAAAATTCAGGCTGCCGGAGATGTCGATCATCAACAGGATGGTGCGTTGCCGTTCTTCGGAAAAGGTTTTGATGAACGGGGCATTCAGGCGAGCAGTGACGTTCCAATCGATCGAGCGAATGTCATCGCCCGGCTGATACTCGCGGACTTCCTCGAAAGTCAGCCCGCTGCCTTTGAAAAGAGTGTGATAGTTACCTAAAAGAGAGGCCTGCATCTTTCGACGAACTCGCAGGTGCAGTCGTCGAATCAATAGATGCAGGTCCGCGGGAAGCATCCGAACTATTCTCCGGAATGGACGATTTCAAACTCACCCACCGAACTAGCCGGCTTCTTCACTTCGATTCGCAGATCGCCCGGATTTCCGGCCGGGAGAGTGGTGCGAACCGAGATCTTGTGCCGTCCTTTTTCCAGCTTGGATTCCAACTTGAAGGAAGACGTGCCTTTGCCAACTTCTTCTTCGTCAATCCAGATACTGATCGGATTCTTGGAATCGATGAGGAATGCAATCTGGCCCGAGACTTTCACTTCGATCTCCCCTTGCAGGTAGACCACACTCTGGCCGGCTTTCTTCAGTTCTGTCAGAGGCAGGCTGCCGCTGGTCTGAGAGTAGACATTCTCCCAAATTTCCGGTTTGCCACCGATGAAGATCTCTCGGACCTGTTCGCGATTGGGCACGCTGTCCTTGATTTCCGCCGGAACCGATTTCAGGAGTTTCCAGCGCTGAATCGTGGTTTCCTTGCGGATGGCGTAAGGACCGGCCTTGCCCAGTTCGCTGACGAACCGCATCAGGTCGAGCAGTTCGCCCTTGGTCAGAATTCGGGTGATGCCTTCGGGCATCAGCGACTTACCGGTCTTTTCTTCTTCGATGTCCGAAACGGGAATCTTGGTGAGCTTACCGGTCGCATCCTTCAACACCACCAGGTTTTTGTTTCGCTCGACCACGATCCCGGTAATCGTCACACCCGAAGAAGTCGTGATACTCTTCGTCAGGTATTCTTCCTTGATCTTGGCACTGGGGTTGAGAATCGACTCGACCACATAATCGACCGGCGAAGACCCGCCGATTGCACAGAGATCGGGACCAATGTTGCCGCCGGCTTTGTTCACCGCGTGACACTTCATGCAGCCCAGGTCCATCCGGCGGAAAACCGCTTCGCCCCGTTTGGCATCGCCCTGGGCGATCACTTCTTCGGTCAGTCGCTTGATTTCCGCATCGGTCGGCAGCTTCGGAGAAGCCTCCAACCCGGCGAACTTGCTGACGACGGCCGAAAGCTTCGGATCGTCCTTACCGGCCAAGTACATGGCCCGCAGAATTCGCTTGGCCCCATCCGCATCGATCTTTTGTTTTTCCAGAGCAGCGGCCAAAGCATCGGTGCCGCCCTTACGCAGAATAAACGCTTCTACCACAGGAGCCGGATCATCCGATTCCTTGGCGAGGGCCAGAGCCGAGGCTGCGGCATTAGCACCGGCGGTCAGGTCGAACTGAGCCAGAGCCGTCGCGGCCTTAAAGCGGATCGACAGCGGATTTTCTGCAGCCGTCAGCTTCTTCAGCGTTTCCGCATCTTTGAAGCTGGCCAACGCATCGAGAGCATTTTGACGCAGCGATAGGCTGGCCTTGCTGTCGGTCGCCACCTTCTCGATTTCCGGGGTTGCGGATTTGGTCTTCCAGGCGGCGGCCAGTCGGATCGCTTCCGCAATCAATTCGGGATGACTGCCCGAGAGCAGTTTCACCACAGAGGCATCTTCCACGCTAGGCAAAACCAGTCGGGAAGTGGCCGCTTCACTCAACCAGCCCAGAACTTTCTTCTGCAAGGTCGGTGGATAGCTGTCGAATTTATCCCAAATGCTCTTCAATTCCGCCTTGGTGCCGTGCTTGCAGATAGTTTCGATCAACGCCGGTTTGCGCTCGTCCGGAATCGAACCCTTATTCAGCATCGCCACCAGCCCGGCGGCAATATTCTTCTGATCGATTTTGCCGGTGCCCAAACGTCGTTCGAGTGTCACCAGCGTTTCGTTGAATACGTAATTCAAACCTTCATCCAACGGCTGAGACAAAAGTTCGAGAGCCGCCGAGAGGGCTTCTTCTCCACGGAAGAAGCTAAGAGCCCGAATGGCTTCCAGTCGTACGCGCGGGCTGGAATCGTTGATTTGAATTCGCAGCAGTTCAATCGGCTTCTTTACATGATCGCGCATGTAGCAGAGCACGCGGGTGGCCGCGGCCCGCGCCTTTTCTTCGGGAGCCCGCAACTCGCGAAGCAGAAGTTGCTCGTTCAGCACGTTGTGAGACTGGTGCAGCCAGAGAGCTTCCAGCATATTGTGTTCGTAGTTCGGGTCGTCGCTCTTGAGATTGTTAACCCAGACGTTCAAAGCCGCCACCACTTCCGCCGTCGGCTTCGAAGTCAGTTCAACGCGAGCGCGATAGCGAACTCTATCGTTGTTATCCTTCAGCAGTTCGAGGAGCTTTTCCGTCGATTCGCCTGCAATCTTCACCGGTTTTTCGAGTGGACGGCCTTCGTAGGTCACCCGGTAGACCCGGCCGTGCAGGTGGTCGCGGCTCGGGTCACGAAGGTTATGTTGCATGTGGCCGATGATCGGGTTCTGCCAATCCGAAATGTAAATGGCTCCGTCCGGGCCAACTTTCAAGTCGGAGGGGCGGAAGTTTGGATCGCTCGAGTATACGATCGGTTCCTGTTCGATCCCCTTGATCTCGGAACCTTGATCGTTCAGTTTATAACGGAGAATCCCCTGGAAACCGATCACATTACCGACCAGCAGGTTGCCCTGCATTTCCTCGGGGAAATTACTGCTGGAGAGAATTTCCATACCCGGGCAGGGGCGAGTACGCTGCCGGTAAACCGTCGGCGTGTTGTTGTGCTTGTTATTGCCATCGACCTGACCGCTGAACAACGCGGCTTGATAGGGAACCGAACCGGTGCCGTCGATGACAATATCCTGGCCCCAGCGGTCGAAAATGTGGCCGTGCGGATTCGCGAAGGGATACGCGACATAGACTTCCAGCGATTGCGTGCGCGGCACGTAACGGTAGACCCCGGCATTCGCGTTGCGAACGCTCGGCGTGTAAGGCGTTTCGATTTGAGAATGGTGGAAGGTCCCTTCCTGGAAGTAGATCGCCCCACCCGGATCCAGCACGAAGCTATTCGCGGCATGGTGCGTGTCGGCACTGTCGATACCGCTGATAACGGTTTCGCGATAATCGGCTTTGCCCGATCCCTTGGTGTCTTTCAGGAAGACGATATTCGGTTGCTGGGCCACCAGGATGCCGCCGTTCCAGAATTCGAATCCGGTCGGGCAATGCAGGCCATCGGCAAAGACGGTGCACTTATCGGCCACACCCGTACCTTTGGTGTCTTCCAGAATCAGGATCTTGTCGTTCATCTGATCTTTTGGCTTCCAGTGCGGGTAGGAATTCCAGGTGGCTACCCACAACCGGCCCTGGGTGTCCCAGGTCATTTGCACCGGTTTAATCAGATCCGGGAACATCTTCTCATCGGCGAAGAGGTTCACCTTCATGCCTTTGCCAACCGTCATCTTGGAGATGGCTTCTTTGCCATCGAGGAACTGGTGCAGGCCGCCCGCTAAGGGGCCCGGCTTGTTGGTTTGAACCGGAATGAAATCCTTGGTTTTCGAATCGTCGATGGTGTAGTTTTCACCTTTGCAAACGGCCCAGATCTTGTGATCGCGCAGTTCGCACATTTCATCGAGAATTTCCATTTCGCGCTGGGCGACGACGCGGTTGGTCTGGCCGCCGACGAATTTCAGGTCGGCCCGGCCGCCGTAGACCGAGTAGCCATCAACCGTGCGGTAACGCATGAACCAGTGGAAGTTGAGATCTTTTACCGCCGTGCGAATCTCTTCAAATTTGGGGCTCGGAGGTGTCGGCCCGAACAGGCTAGTATCGATGATCTTGGCCAGTTCGGCATTGCCGTGATCGTTCAGATGGACGCCGTTGATGGTCCAGGGGCGGGTAGCGGCGGGATAGGCGTTCAAGGTCGGGTGGAACAGGTCGACGAATACGACCTTATTGGCCTTGGCCACATCGGCCATCGCCTGCGTGTACAGACTCAACCGGCGGTTATGTTCTTTGCCGTCTGGTAGGTTGGTGCTGTGCAGATTTTCGAAGGCAATGGGGGAGAAGAGAACGATTCGTTGGATTTGTTTGTAAGGGCCTTTGCTTGCAGAGCGGCCACCGGTGCTCGCTTGCACGCCGAAGGGTTTGCCTTCGCGGGTGGCGACAACCCACTCCGTCAGGTCCTTTTTGAATTTTTCGAGCCCGGCGGTATCGCCGTAGGATTCGTTGTAGCCGAAGAAGGCGAAGATCACGTTGGCGCCTACTTTTTCCTGCCATTGGGCCGGTTCGCCGAACGCGGCGGAGCGGAAGCGGATCGTGAGTTCATCGCCGCTGTAGCCGAGGTTGCGGATGGTCAGGTCGTGTTTGGGGAAGCGGGAGTGCAGGTAGGTTTCGAGGTAACCTTCGTGCTGCATCCGGTCGGGCAGGGTATTGCCGACGAGGGCGATGTGGTCTTTGGGTTGGAGTTCGAGTTTTTCCTGGGTGTAGCCTTGGGAATTGATGCAAAGTAGCATCGCCAGTAGGAGTACTGGCCGGAAGGAGAGAAAACGCATTTCGGGACCTCAAAGTGTCGAACGATCAAGGCAGGTACTATTTCTTTTAGCCTAATCGCGCGGGTTTGTCCAAGTACTTTATTTTAGGGCCGCTATCATTCGGACAGGCAAATTTTCAAACGATTGGGAAAATGAGCGAACCAAAAAAAATGGGCGATCTCTGCTAAAGGAGTGGGGTAGAACTCATGGACGGGGAAGAAATTGCCGATAAGCTAGAACGAGCTATCAAAATCCTCGGAAAACACGCATTTTCCAAGGATCGAAAATGGCTGAGTACATTTTGCAAAACCGTCACTCCCCGGTTCGAATCCGGGCGAGGCCTCTCGTTCTAACCTGTTGCCGTAAGCCCCTTTATGGCTTAACCTCTCCCATCGAGAGTGCGGCGGTTTCTGGCTGAATTTTGGGTATCATACCCAAATTCGGCATGGAGGCCGCAATGTCCAAGAAGCTCCCCCAACTCCGATTACACCGTCCGTCCGGCCAGTATTACTGGTGGAATGGCCAACTCAAAAGACGAATCCACTGCGGCCTCATCAAGGCCGAAGCGGAGAAGAAATACCATCGAGACATGGTTCGTTATGCCGAGAGGCTAGTCTCGCCCCAGCCCCTCGAACAATCACTCACTCGCTTGGATGATCCGACCGTCGCCCAGGCCCTGGCGGCTTACGTGCGACATGCTCAGGGATACTACTCTCACGACAAAAGGACTCAATCCCGGATCAGCCAAGCGACGCAGGCGGTCGTCGAGCTCTATGGAGATCTTCCCGCTCGGGAGTTTCGCGCCAAGCATCTCAAAGCAGTTCGCGCTTACCTGGTCGATACGCGTAAAGAACGAAGGGAGCATCTGAAGTCCCGCAAGCCTCGACCTTTGTCGCGTCGTTATATCAATCACCTGGTCGCGGCCATCCGAGCTGCCTGGCGTTGGCTGGGAGTGGAAGAAATCATTCCCGATGAAGCCGCCACGAGCGTGATGCTCGTCAGCGATCTCTCCGAAGGCAGAGGCGGTGTCGAGCGGGGCCGTGTGATGCCCGTTCCTGGTTGGGTCGTCGAAGCCACGCTGCACTTCTGTAACCCTGTGATCGCCGCCATGATTCGCGTGCAGCTTCTGCTCGGATGTCGGCCTTCGGAAATAGCTCGCCTCAAAAGGGGAGATCTCTCGACGTCGGTCACCGAGCTCGTGAAAGTTCCCCGCTCGAATGAGACGATTCGGGCCAGAGTGGTCAACGATCAGCTGATCTGGCTCGGAGTGCCGGGATCTCACAAAACGATCCGACTCGGCAAATTGAGAGTGCTCGCCTTTGGACCCCAAGCTCAAGAAATCCTAAAACCTTTCCTCGATCGCAATCCGGAGGAGTATCTGTTCTCGACGATTGAAGGGGGCCAGCGCGGGCCTAGAAAAGGTAAAGGGTTCTACGAGACTTCGACGTACGGCCAGGCGGTAATGCGTGCTGTCCTGCGGGCCAACGAAGTGAGAGCCAAGGAACAACTGCCACTCATTCCCCACTGGACTCCGAATCAGTTAAGGCACAGTCGCGCTACCGAGATCGTGGAAAGGTTTGACGAATCCCACGCGACGGCCGCACTCGGCCATTCCTCGCCCAGGATGCTCAGCGTCTACGCCGAACAGGCGATCGGCAAGGCTATCGAGGTCGCGCGTCTGGCGGGCTAGTTTGTCAATAAAGACGGATATTTTTGATCTGATCTGGACGTTACTTCAAGTGTGTCAAACTAAACCATATCGCATTCGGGTGTATTCGAACGCCTCGTCGATCCAGTCCTCAAACCCTTCTGGAAGATCTGGGCTGGTCAGCATGATGCAGCCTTTTGATAATTGCGACTCCTGATCCTCTTTGCTGCGTTCCATCTTCAACCGTTGGAGCGGGCCGTTTGCTGTAATGAAGCGACTATCGGGTCTGACTCGCAGCTCCCATAACAGAGCATCGCCTCTTGGCTCAAAAATTGAGAGTATGTGCTTTCTGTCTGAGTTGGGATTCTCCCAACCAACTCGGACTTCTTGAATAGTCGAATTTCTGGGAAAATCGACACCGTAAAGGCCTGCACCATGTCGGCAAAGATGTGGGAGAAGTCGCGAGGCAATAAATATTAATTGCGGATTCCAGTTGGAAAACAAAAAGAAGTTCTCGTTCACAGCAAGTCTCTCTGAAGTGAGTTACCCAACTGACATTTGATTCTATTTGGGGAAGTGCTTTGAAATTGAAATATTGTTCACAACCGAGATAGAGCTCAGGGAATTCTACAAATAAACTTTTCCTTAAGGAATTCGGCGGCCAAGGATCGGCCCTTTCTTTATTGATCTACGATCCCTGGTGCCCTGTGCTCAAGCTAACCTCACGGCAGAAAAGCGTCCTCGAATTCATCATTCAACACTTCTTGCAATTTCACTCAGTCCCATGCTGCCGGGACATCTGCAGCCAATTCGAATTCCGATCTCCGAACGCGGCGACGAACTACCTCCGCACGCTCTTCAATAAAGGCTACATTGCGAAACGACCTGTAGAAAAGCCCGGCCGCGGTTACTCCATCCTCCGAAATCCGGACGGTTCTCTTTTTCGCATCACCCTTCTCGTAGCGAGCTGACAGAAGTCCCACATGCCTAGTAAAATTTGCGTGCGAGCATGCCTGCTCTGGTGTGCCCGATGGCTCGTTCGTCGACCTTCGGGAAAGCCGACCGGTCGGATAAGAGTCGAGATCACCGATCTGGCGACTGGTGCGTCCGTGAGAATCTGCGGCGAAGCGGACAGTCGGATGCCTTCTCCTTGGACGGAAACCATTTCTCCTTTGCCCGGTGGTCACATTGTGGCCGCCTTCAGTGAAGAGGACGAATTGATCCTCAAAGCGATTCGCGACGCCGGCGTTCTCCCACTGAAGCAGCTGATCATCGCCATGCGGAGCAACATGGGCGCCACGCTCTGCAAGTTTCACGTGAAGAATCTCCGCAAGCGAAATGCCGTGCAACTCACGCCCGATGGATATACCATCGCCACCGACGTTCCCTGATCATCGACACATCCTTTCAGTCGACCCGAGGTCAACTCCGGTCGACTTTTTCGTTTATAGAGCCCTTTTTTCTTGGGCGAATCGAGGTTTCTTCAGGTCGACGCGCCGGGTCAACAACAGGCCGACAACTACCCCCTTCGGTTGACCCGATTCACCTGCAATCATTTACCTTGTCGCCCGATGGACGAGGAAAGAGAAATGACGCGAGACGAGCAACAAGAGATGACTCGACGCCTGAAAAGGGAAGGATTGATC
Organism: Telmatocola sphagniphila; assembly: GCF_018398935.1. Taxonomy (GTDB): domain Bacteria; phylum Planctomycetota; class Planctomycetia; order Gemmatales; family Gemmataceae; genus Telmatocola; species Telmatocola sphagniphila. The sequence continues at coordinate 6,573,263 of NZ_CP074694.1, forward strand.
CGACCGAATACCGCCGCCCAGTTCGCGGAAGTCGAGCCCGCGGTGATCTGGCGATGGATCGTCAAAGGAGTTCGCGGAGTAAAGCTCGAAGCCACCCAGGGACCAGGTAACGGCTGGTTCACATCGAAGGAAGCCATCCTCCGATTCTTCGCGGCCCGATCTTCGATCGAGCGCACCCGACTCAGCCAGGCGGAATCGCCCACCCGAAAGCAGGCGGCGAAAGGGTTGACGGAATTCCAGGAAGCGATCGCCGGATTGCGAGCCGCAAAAACGAAAGTCGCCCAATGAAAATCGTCGAACGCCTGATCGCATCGATCAAGCCCTATGAGAAGAACCCTCGGATCAACGACGGAGCCATTGAAGCCGTTGCGAAATCGATCCAGGAGTTTGGCTTCCAGCAACCGATCGTCGTCGACACCAAGGGCGTGATCATCGTCGGTCACACCCGGTATCGGGCCGCTCTGCAGCTCGGGCTGAAGAAGATCCCGGTGCACGTCGCCGCCGGATTGACTCCCGCCCAGGTGCGGGCCTACCGGATCACCGACAATCAGACCTCGACGCTTTCTTCCTGGGATGAAGAGAAGCTGATCGTGGAGCTGATGGCCCTGCAGAAGCTCGACTTCGATCTCGATCTCACCGGCTTCTCCGCTTCACAGCTGGCCGACTTCTTTGCGACCGAAGCGAAGCCTGGCCTGACCGATCCCGATGACGTGCCCGCTCCGCCCGATGCGGCGAAGACGAAGCCTGGCCAGATCTGGATCCTCGGTAATCACCGGCTGATGTGCGGTGACTCCTCCAAGCCTGAGGACCTCGACCAGCTCCTGGCTGGCGAGCCGATCCACCTGGTCCACACCGACCCGCCTTACAACGTGAAGGTTGAACCGCGAAGCAACAACGCGATCGCGGCGGGGCTGTCGTCTTTCAAAGCGACCCATCACCAGGGCTTCGACGTGAGCCGGAATCCGGGGAAGGCGAAGGGCACGACGAAGAAACTGCGTGCGAAGGATCGACCACTGGCCAACGACTATGTGAGCGATGAGGCCTTCGATCGACTGCTGCAGGCCTGGTTCGGCAATTTCTCTCGAGCTCTGCAGCCAGGTCGATGCTTCTACCTCTGGGGCGGGTACGTCAACTGTGCGAATTACCCGGGAGCGATCAAATCGAACGGGCTCTATTTCTCGCAAGCGATCATCTGGGTTAAGGACCATCCCGTTCTCACCCGGAAAGATTTCATGGGGGATCATGAGTGGTGCTTCTACGGCTGGAAACAGGGGCGGGTCACAAGTTCTTTGGACCGAATAACGCTCGCGATGTCTGGTCAGTGAAGAAGGTCAGCTCCGCCAAGATGGTACACCTCACCGAGAAACCAGTCGAGCTCGCGACCCGCTCGATCGAGTACTCGTCGAAGCCCGGCGAGAACGTGCTGGATTTATTCGGAGGGTCCGGATCCACGCTGATCGCGGCCGAGCAGACCGGCCGGCGGGCGTACCTGATGGAGCTCGACGCGCTCTACTGCGATGTGATCGTCGAGCGGTGGGAGAAGTTTACCGGGAAGAAGGCGAAGCTCAGTCCCGCCAACAAGAAGAAATAGCGCGACTTAATCGATGTGCAGCCTGTGCTGCACTTGAGATCTTTGACAACTCGGTGAGCTTTACGAATCGCGGTTACGAATTCCGCAGTGAGGACAGCGCTTCAAATTTTTTAGTCTGAGGTGACCGCAGTCTTTACAAGACGCTAGTGGTCCCAACGGCCTGGCGGAAGCGTACACCCACCATCCAAGGGCTGCATTCACATTCACCAGAATGAAGATCCAAAACATCTCAATGCCAAAAAGTCCCCGACTGCGAGCATCTCGAAGTGTAATTCTTAACAATACTATTTTCATAAATATCGCTGCCGACAGAAATATGAGCAGCAGTAGACTCTGCGCAATAGAAGCATGCCGATCGAATTTGTTAATGATTTGATTTCGAAGATCGTGGAAGTTCCAGTAACTGCACCAAAAAATGATTTCTATAACTATATCCGCGATGAGAAATCCAAGTGATGGATCGGCATTTAACAAGTTATTAAATCTGGAGCCTGTTATTAATTTTGCGTTTTGAACCGCCTCCGCATAATCCTCTTGCTTCGCACCGTGAATATCGGGATCGAAGCTGATCTCGACTGGCTCCTTTTTGATCGGAGCATATACGATTCCAACGCCATCCACCGCGGGAATAACAAGTTCCGTTCCGCACTTGGGGCATTCAGAAATTCGACCAATCTTGTGATTAGGGGACTTTAGCGATGCATCGCATTTTGGGCATGTGAATTGAATCATGGCTCAGATTTGAGCTTGGGAGCCCAACTCAGTCAAGAGGATTTTTCTTCCGAGGATGTTCCCTCGTCGTCTTTATTCGGATCCTTTGAGCGTGGACGACCTTTAGCCGGCACACCAGGATCGGTCGTCGGATCGGCGAATAGCAGCTCAACAGGGACACCCAGGGCTTCTGCGAGCTTTTTCACTGCGGTCGCCTTGGGCTCTTTTTCGCCCCGCAACCACTCAGAAATACTGGATTGACGGAAGCCCGATCGCCTGGCGATCTCGGCGCCGCTTACTCCCTTTTCGTGGAAAAGCTCTCGTAGCCGCTGGGCAAATTGCCCGGGGGTCACGGGATCAAAGACTTTCTCAAGAAGTAACAACTCTAGGCCCCCAAATTAAATATCGCGAACGCGATTTATTTATTGACTATATATCGCGAACGCGTTATTATACCTCTGTCGAATGAGTTCCGCCAAGAATTTTCGACAAAGGCCTCGGGAGCCACCCCAATCATAGCACCGCAAACATCGTCGCGGTACGGGATTCGGACCTCTCGATGGCCAATTTGATCTTCGCGTAACGATTGAGCACGATCCGCCGCCACTCCCGGATTTGCCGATTGTAACACCCGCATTCTTGAACTAGGCCGCAGCGGCTTGACCAAACCTGTGAGTGGGCGACACGGGGGTTGGCTTCCGCTGCGGTCTTTTTGGACCCACATCCATGAGCCTCACTGCAGCAATCAAACCCCATCGGATGAAACGGACGGAAGTCTGTTTCCCGGAAAACGCCGAAGACGCCCAACTTCGCTTCCGCGATGGCAGCGGCCTTCTCTGCGTGTCGATCGACGGCGAAGTCGAAGACTTCTGGCTGAATCCCAGCGAAGAAGAATCGCTCCTCGAATTTCTGATGGCCCGCAAAATCGCCCGCGAATACGAGCGGCTCGGCGGCTTGGATCGCTTTCAAAAAAGAGCCCGCTAAACCCACCCTCAAAAGGAACATCATGAGCACGGAATTGGATCAACGCACCGCATTGGTGGTCACGATCAGCATCGAAGAGCCCCTCTGGATCGGAGCCGATGTCGAGCTCCAGGTAGTCTCCGTCCAGGGAGAAAAGGTCATGGTGCGAGTGGTCGCACCTCCTGAAGTGTCCGTCGATCGAGCCTCGATCCGGGCGAGGAAACTCGCCGCCCAATCAAGCCCCGCCCTCGGCCGCCGTGGCCGATAGCACTCTCTTCCCCACATGGAAAACGGAAAAGGAATCGGAAAATGTCCAACAACCAACAAATCGAAGACGCCTCTTACACCCCCGTTGAAAACCGAGCCCTGGCCACGCTGCCCGTCGCCAATCGAGCTGTCCTCACCCGCGAGGCCCTCGATCGAGCGACCGAGGAACGCCGACTGCTGGGCGAATACATCGCCAGCAACATGATCCTGGAGGTGGATTACGGCACCGTCCCGGGCACCAACAAGCGGACCCTCTACAAGCCCGGTGCCGAGAAGCTCACCCAGCTCTTCCAGTGTACGCCGCATTACGTTCTCGAAGACAAGAAGGAAGACTGGACGGCCCCGCTGTTCTTCTACCGCTACTCCTGCCAGCTGCTTAACGTCCACGGCGTGGCGGTCGAGGAAGGGGTCGGCTGCTGCAGCTCTTGGGAATCGAAGTACCGCTTCCGCAACGAAAGCAAGAAGTGTCCGGCCTGCGGCAAGGCCACCATTATCAAGAGCAAAGCAGAGTACGGCGGCGGCTGGTACTGCAACAAAAAGCGGGACGGCTGCGGAGCCAAGTTCGGCGACGATGCCCCAGGAATCGTCGATCAAAAGACCGGCCAGGTCGACAATCCGGAGATCTACGACCAGATCAACACCATCCTCAAGATGGCCAAAAAGCGTGCCCTCATCGACGCCGCGATCTCGCTGACCCGGTGCAGCGATTTATTCACCGCCGGTGGCGGGGACGATGACCAGGGGGGCAACAACAAAGGGAAGAAGCCCGCGGGAGCGGCCGCTGGCGGAGGGCTCCAAGACAAGGATCTGGTCGATACCCTGGCCAAGACCTACCGCCAGGCCAAGACTCGGGCCGACGTCCTCCTGGTCAACAAGCAAGTTGACGAGAACCACGACAAGCTCACTCCCAAGGGCAAGGAGCATCTCCTGGGGATAGCCCGGGAGGTCTGGAAATCGCTTCCGGAGGATCCCAACGCCTCGCCCGCTACCACTCCCGCCGATCAGATCCTAGCCAACCTGAAGAAGCTCGGGCTGACCTGGAGCCAATGGGCACCCACCGCTACCCAGCTCCTCGATCGGGAGACGCTCAAAGCTCTGCCCGCCGGCTGGGGCCTGAATCATCTGAAGCCCGCTGACCTCGACAAGCTCCTTCAGAAAACCAACCAGCTCGCCAACTAACACCACCGGAGACGCACCATGAGATCTGCTCTTGCTCATCTGCTCCGCCGGGTTGCGGAGCGACTGAATCCCAAAGTCGGCGGGTCGACCACGAACCTGCCGACGATCCACAGCACCGCGGGCGAGGTGACCCTCTCGTTCTGCAGTGGCCAACAGCTCTGCTTCCTCAAGCCCGAGGAGGCTTTTAAACTCGCCCTGCGAATTCACCTGGCGGCGGGCCGGGCGGAGGAGCTGGGCCGCCTGGCGGCGATCCACTTCGCGGCGACGGGGGAGACAAACCCCCATGTCTAACGACTGGATTAAGTTCCGGGTCAAGCTCGTCACGGATGGCCGCGTGCGTTCTGCAGCTCGCAAGTCGAAGCAGAAGCCTGCGACCATCCTGGGCGGGCTCTTGATACTCTGGTCTCTCGCTGACAGCCACGCTGAGGATGATGGAACTCTTCCCGGATACACCTTCGAAGACGTCGACGAGCTGGTCGGCGTCAAGGGCTTTGCCGCCTCGCTTCCCCCCGACTGGATCATCGAAGCTGAAACGGGGATCCTGTTGCCGAATTACTCGCAGCACAACGGAAACACCGCCAAGCGGCGAGCGGAAAGTAACAGGCGTGTAGCAGAGTTTCGGGAAATTCGTAACGGGAATGCAACGCAATCGAAACCAACTGGTAACGCGGCTGTAACGCAAAGTGCGTTACAGAACGGCGACAACCCCGTTACCGAATGCGTTACCAGAGAAAGAGAAGAGAAAGAGAAGAGAAGAGAAGAGACAGAAAGAGAGAGTGCGGCTAGCGCCGCTCGCCCTCCCAAAACGCCCCGGAAGAAGACCTCGGCCCCCGCGAAACCTCGCCCCCGAAACCCGCTGTTCGATGCCCTGGTTTCCGTCACAGGCGTGGATCCGACTACTGCCGGCGGCCTGATCGCCTCGGTAGCGGCGAAGCTGGTCCAGGCGGATCCGCCCTACACGCCGGCCGACGTCGAGATCTTTGCGAAAAACTTCCCCATCTGGTGCCCTTACGCCGAGGGCCGATTAACTCCCACGCCGAAAGAAATCGAGAAAAACATCGGGTTCGTTCGCAACCCGCCGAAGTTCTCCCACCGCGTCTCCCAGCCGGAGTTGCGGGCCGAGGATGACCCAGGTTTTCTTGCCGTAACGCCGAGCGCGCCCATGACCAAAGCACGCTCTCGCGAGATCATTCATGGTCCCAACTGGCAACAAATCGACCCACTCACCACCCTTGAAGAAGCAACCCAGCCATGATCGAAAATCAAGAATGTTTTGACCCTCAGGCCCTGCTGGCAGCTCTGGCGGAAGCCGGTGCGGAGATCCACAGCCCCTCCAAGATCCGATGCCCGTTTCACGACGACACGAACCCTTCCGCTTCGATCTACGAGGAAGGCGGACATTGGCGATTCAAATGTTTTGCGGCCAACTGCGGATTCCTCGGCGACGTGCTTGATGTGCGGCGTCAGCAGGCCGGCGGTGGCAACCGCTTGGGCTCCGCGTTCAACCGGCAAACTCTTCTGAAGCCCGGCGCTCCGATGGGCTACGACACTCCCAGACCGCCTAAGCCCTATCTAACGCTGGAGGCCCTGGTACAATCCGAGCCGAATTGCAAAGAGCATTATCGCTACACAGACCCGGAGACCGGCACGGTCGATATGCTTGTGCTTCGCATCGAACCGCCGGGCGAAAAGAAGCGGTTCGTGCAGTGCCACTTTTCGGCGGAGTATGCGGGCTGGATTAAGAAGCATCCGCCGCTTCCGTTTCCGATTTACAACCGCAAGCGGGTCCTGACCGCCAAAGTGGTAATCGTCGTCGAGGGCGAGAAGTGCGTTCACGCCTTGCAGTCGATCGGTATGGTGGCCACGACTTGCCCAGGAGGAGCTCGGCGGAGTTTCAAAACTAACAAGGGGACTGCGGAAGAAGCGGACTGGCGACCATTGGCCGGGAAGATCGTTTTCCTCTGGCCCGACAACGACGTCGTCGACCCAAAGACTGGCAAGCGCGGCGGCGTCGAGCACATGCGGGCGGTAGCGGCCGAACTCGCCCAGCTCGAACCGCCGTGCAAGTTGATGTGGATCGACCCGGATGCGATTGCCAACAATCCCCCCAAGGGAGATGCTGCCGATTTCGTAGCGCGTTTTGCGGGTCAGAATAGGTCTGAGGAAGATCTCCGGGATCAGGTGGTTTTGGAGGTGCTGGATAAAGCGGTCCCGTTAGGCGGCCCGGCTCAATCCCTGGAGCAGTTGATCGAAGACACGATCGCCGGCAAGCGTACATCGATCGAATGGCCCTGGCGTCAATTTACCATTTTGACGCAGGCCCTGCTGCCGGGAACCGTGACGATCTTCTGCGGTGAGCCCGGATCCGGAAAGAGCTTCATGCTCCTGCAGGCGATGTTCCACCTTTTTGAAAACGGCGTACCTTTGGCGATGTACATGCTGGAGGATGGAATCGACATCCATCTGCTTCGCGTTCTGGCCCAGCTCTCGAACAAATCGGATATAACCAACGCCAGCTGGGTGAAGGACAATGGCCCCTTCATTCAGTCCTGTTTGTCCATTCACAAAACGGTCTTGGATCAATTCTCCCGATGCCTGACTGCTGAAGGGGAATCCAACGATATCCCGACCTATGCGATGCTCTTGAACTGGATCGAAAAGAAGATGCAGGCGGGGGCTCGAGTGGTAGTCGTCGATCCGATCACGGCTGCGTCACCAGCGGAAAAGCCATGGGTCGAGGATAAGAATTTCCTCCTGGCGGTAAAGCGGCTGGCTGTCCGATTCGGGTCCTCGATCATCCTGACGACTCACCCCAAGAAGCAGGGCCGCAGCAACAACCATTTGGACGATCTCGCCGGCGGAGCAGGTTTCGCTCGATTCACGCATACGATCGTCTGGCTGAAGCGACTCGATAAACCGGAGACCAGCACCGTGTACCCCGGCTGGGGCGGCTCAATTTCGGTCAAACACAATCGCATACTGCACATTGTTAAGACCCGAAACGCCCAGGGGGCCGGCGTCGACCTGGCCTTCAGCTTCAGCACTGAATCTCTGAAGTTCAAAGAAGAAGGCATCATCGAGAAGGATTAGCGATGGGATTCAAACTCCCCAAAGGATTCCAGGGTCTCGGCTCGCCGGTTCTCGGGACGGAACTGCAGGCCCAGATCCTCGAGCTGCTCGCCCTGCACCGGATAGATGCCTGGCGGCAGAACTCGGGCGTGGCGGTCTACATGGGCCGGGACGGCAAGAAGCGTTACGTGCGTTACCTCGGCGTCGACGGGGCGGCGGACATCAGCGGGATTCTTCCTGCGAATGGCCGGCGGCTCGAAATCGAGGTCAAGAAAGAGGGCGAGGAACCGGAGCCGCACCAGCTCGCCTTCCTCGCCATGATCAATCGCAACGGAGGAAAGGCCTTCGTTGCCCGCAGTGTTCAAGACGTCCAGCGCGAGCTGGGCCTGTAATCCGAAAATGCAAAATTGCGATTTCTCGCAAAAAGGAGTTAGCCATGTTCCAAATCGAATGTGCCCCGGCCGATCTCGCCCAGGCGATCGCCTCGGTCGAGCGAGGCTGTTATCCCTCCGCCGTCAAGCCGGTACTGGGGATGGTGAAAGTGACCGCCGATCGCGAGGAGGGGATTCTCTTCGAGGCGACCGATCTCAATGGCGGGATCCGTCGCCGCCTTGAGAAAGCCACGGTGCAGGACGAAGGCGCGATCCTGATCCACCCGGCCCTGGTCGGCCAGTACGCCTCGCAGTGCCGCGATGAGCTGCTGACGCTCGCCGGCAACGGGAGCGCGACCTCGATCACCACCTTCCGCACCGAGTGGGAGATGCCCGCCGAGGATGTCGGGCTCTTCCCGCCGCTGGCCGAGATCCCGAGCGGTCCGGAGACGATCGAGGTCAACCAGAAAGATCTGCACCGCGTGCTCAATAGCGTGCTGTTCGCCGCCAGGAACTTCGGGGAGACTGCCAAGTTCGGCTCCTCCGATGGCAAGGCGATCATCATCCTCGAAGTGGAAAAAAACCTCTTAAGGGCGATCGGCACCGATCTCAAGCATCTGGCGGTTGCGGAGGTTCACGCCCGCGTGCACCACTCTCTGATCGGTTTTTCCTGCATGGTGCCGGTCGGCTCGATCCGCATGTTGCTGGAAAATCTGGAAAGCGTCGAGGAGCTGGCCATGGTCTTGATCCGCCGCCAGGGCCACGGCCTGTTGAGCTTCAGCGCGAAGACCTGGGACATCATCGCCCGTCTGGCCGAGGGCCGCTCGCCCCCTTGGAAGAAAATCATCCCGACGAATCCCAAAGGCAAGATCACGGCGGACGGTGATTCCTTGAGCCGGGCCTTCCGCCAGGCGGCGATCTTCGCCAATCAGGAGTACCACACCGTCCGCCTGAGCTTCACCGCCGCCGTGGGTCCGCACACCAAGGAAGGCATCACCTTCGATACGTTGTCGCGAACGGGCGAGCGCAGCCAGGTCGACCTCGACTGCAATTACCAGGGACCCGATCTGTCGATCGCCATCGACGTCCGCTATCCGATCCGCTTTCTGGAAGCGAGCCGCCACGACCAGGCTACCGAGGTCACGATCGAGATTACCAGCGACCAGAAACCGCTGGTCTTCCGGCGCGGTCCTAAGGTGCTGTTCATCATGGCTCCGCTCGATCTGAAAGCAATCGAAGCGGCCCGGGTGGCCAAGCTGGAGGAAGAAGCCGAGAAGGAAGCCCGGAAGAAAGCGGCCGCCGCGTGAGCCAGGCCAACTTATTTGATGAACCCGAGGAAGAGCGATCGCCGGCGGAGGATGCCATTCCTGCCCGGCCTCCGCTCAACTTCGATGGGCTGCTCGTGGAAACGCGGCGGAAGTTCGAGGCGGCTCACTCGACGTTCGACGATCAGGTGCGGGCCGCGCTTAAGCAGCTCACCCTGGCGGCGGGTCGCGGGATGGCCAATCTCGAATATCTCCGCTGGTTCAACGGGGAGCTGCCCTGGGTGCCGCGGCGGTTCCTGTCGATCGACGAAGCGGCCCGCTGCTTCCTTCGGCTGAGCCGCGACGGGCATGTCTACCAGTCGCAGGTGGCGAGAAAGAACGAATATGTGTGGTACCTGGCCGGCATCGAGCCCGATCCGATCGAGGACGAGCCGAGCCAGGTGCCGATCGCTGAAGAAGAAATCATTCCCTTTTGAAGGAGAGTTAATGCCTGAATTACGTGAAGGAACCTGTGCGTCGTGCGGAGCCAAGATGCTCTGGTCAACGACAAAAAGCGGCCGCTCGATGCCCCTGGATACGGAGCCCGCCGCGACGGGAAACATTCTGCTGCACCCCGATGGGACTTGTGAAGTCGTTCCCTCAGCCGAGCTGGAAGCGAAGCGGAACGAGACACCGCTCTACCTGAGCCACTTCGCGACCTGCCCGGGTGCGGCCAGCCATCGGAAGCCTAAGGAGTGAGAGATGACCCGCCTTCCACCGCCCGACATCTGCTGGTACGAGTTTCTGCTCAACCCGTTCGATGGGAAAGGCCGCCTGACCCTGGGCGAGAAAATCGTCTGCGTGAATGCCGTGATTCAGTACGACCGGGAACAGGACATGATTGATAGGCTACTCGACGAATTGTGCGGGCCGGTGACCAAGGACCGCACTCTAACCGAAAGGAACTAAACGTGAACGCAACTCGCGAAATATATATCCGATGGCTGATCCGAAGCGATCTGAGCCGTGTCCTGGAGATCGAGCGGGACTGCTTCGACAACCCCTGGGACGCCGATGATTTCAACGCCTGCCTCCGGCAACGCAATTGCATCGGCCAGGTGGCCGAGATCCGTTCAGTGCCGGGCGGACTGCCCGATCGCGTACTCGGCTTCATGATCTACGAGCTGGAGAAGGAGACGATCCGGGTCCGCAACTTCGCGGTCGATTCCCAGGCTCGCCGGACGGGAGTCGGGACCGCCCTGGTCGGCCGTCTGTTCCGCAAGCTCGGCCGCTTCGGCGAAGTGCGGCGATCGCGAATCGCGGTGATCCTTCGGGAGTCGAATCTGGACGCCCAGAGCTTTTATCGGCATTTCGGATTCAAGGCGGTGAAGGTCTTGAGGGCCTTCTACCAGGACACCGGCGAGGATGGCTACGAGCTGGTCTACCGGAGCAACTAACGTCCGCCCAGGGTCCGATTCTCTCACACGGTAACAGGAATGATTCATATGGCAGTACGCCGCCGCAAGCTGGTTCTGGACCCGCCCGATTTGGAACTGTTGCTCGATCGACTGGAATCGGCTGTCGATCCGATTTTTGAATTGGTCTGCGAACTTTTCGACGAGCACTACCAAGGCGCTGCCGAGGGGCAATTCGCCGAGGCCTGCCTCTTCGCCAACAAGATCGTCGGGATTCTGCTGATGCGAGCCCTGCCGGAAGAGTTCCTCTCGACCGCCCCAACGCCGACCCGGGCCGATGTCGGCACGCCCAAGAAGGTTGCCGTGCTGCGGCAGCGCTTTCGTCGTCAGCAGGAGCTCTTCAGCGAACTGGACGCCCAGGCCGATCAGTTCCGCTCCGGGCTCAAGGTGCGGAAACCGCAGGGAATCCGCCGGCCGATCGTGGTGGGGCGGGAAGCGGGGTGAGGGAGAGAAATCGATCAGAATATGCTTTTACGCTAATGAATAAAGTGAGCTGAGGGTCGATTAGGAATAAGACCTTGTTGGGGTCAAGCTGGATACTTCATCACTCGACGAATCAGAACTGAGAAAAAATTTGGATTGCATTTGACAAGTTTGGCTCTAAAGCTGAAGATACGGCATCCTTCAATCCTAGAGCCTACCTAGAAAACTATGAGCGACAGTAGCTTTTATGAGCGATTAGAAAATATCGCCACTTCCAAGCAACTACATCAGATACTCAGAGATCTCAAAAAGGACCATCCTAAGGAAATACAAGTCACTGGGCCAAAAAGTGATCTTGTCCAGAGACTACGGCGCGCTGTAGATGACGGGCTTATTCCAATTACAGAAGTTCGTTCATTGCTTCACGAATGCGAAGAAAATGGCCATCAGCATATCTGGTACTATCTGCCAAACTCTGGATCTTTGAGTTTTTGTAAAAATTTCAAACGATTCGCTAGCCAGTTCGAGGTAAAGAATGAAGTAGATCTTAGCGACTTTCCGAAATTTAAGGTGACACGGGGCAAACTGGAATGGGCTGATTTCAGGGAAGAAGAGATTTCCAAGCAAGATAAAGCTGGTAAATGGACGATTAAATTTTACGGCCATGAGGATCGCCACCAATGGGATTCTCCACCTATAATTAAAGGCAACACAATAACCCAGCACGGAAAAGTAGTCGACGATTACTACACTGCGGTAGTGAGATGGAATCCGCCTGACATTTTGGAACTCCGACTCACAATCACGCATAGCAGGGCCAAGTTGCTAGCAAGGCTAGAAGCCATTTGGCAAAAGCTAAGTTTTGGAATTAAGTTTGCAGATTGTACTCCGTGGGATCTTTCTGAAGCGAGAAACAATCTTTTTGCGTCTCGTGGCGTTAACTCCAAACGGTACCAAATTTGCACGACTACTATCATAGATCCAAGCTCAGGAAGTACGTCGTTCTCGCCACGCGACAGCGCAGAGCTTTTAGAAGATGAAAGGGTTAGAGCAGATGCTGTCAAACTTTTTGAACAGAATGGGTGTAAGCCATCTACGTTCGCAGTGAACTGGTTGGATTTGCCTAATAAAGAACAAACTGAGCTAAGAACGATTATTACCCCTCGTCTTACTCACAATAACGAAATCGTGATTACGTCAAAAACTTCTTCTAGTACCGTAGATTATGTCACGCGTGAACTTCGAAAATTTAGCTCATAAGAAGCCTGAACTCGCCAGCGTTTTCCGTGAGCTTCAAGCTTGGGTTGATCGCCATCCAAGGACGAATTTTTTGGAGGGTGTTCGACTGACGAAAGAAATGCCTGACTTGGCTATTTCTGATTTGTATGCGGCTCTGCTCCTTAGTGTCGAGAGCGGGCTAACTCATCGAGTATTCAAGTTTCGGGACCCTCACGGTCAGCTACTTGATGATGACTTTGAAACGTTGGATAAAATCCCTGAAACTTTTCCGGATCGCCTACATCAACATTATTATCGACGTGAGGATTGTGATCTGATCTCCGGCTACAAGCTTGAGGGGTAATGGAAGAGTTCCAATTTCCATTCCCTGTACACCTACCTGATGAAATGCACTGTTTCGTCAGAAATTTTCGCGATGCCCTCAGGAACGGAGCAAATCCGTTCACTCTCAAATTTGATCTAACATCAGAAGCTAGTAAAATGTTTGGTGTTACTTTTTCTCATGACTTCCTGGAAATTCTCTCTCATTTTGAACGGGGTAACATCGTGGTCAACAACTCAGGATCAGGAAACGTTTCGGTTCAAAAAGCTGGCGGCTCGATGGTAGGAGTCGTTGGCGCAGGCGCGACGGCAGAATTTGGAGACATCAATGCTTTTTGTACTTGGATTAAAGACAGTGAAGTGAATGCTGATCTGAAGTCTGCAATTCTTGGCGGTCGAGATGAAATTAATCGTGAAGTAAAAGACCCAGAAGAAAAGGAAGCGGTTCTCGAAGCGTACAAGAAACTCGCCGAAGAAGCTGTGAAACAACAGCCTAAACCGAGCGTGTTGAAGACAGCTTGGGGGGCGATAAAATCGATATTAAGTTTGGGAGAAGCAGTTCCCTGCCTGGTCAAGTTAGGAGAACATCTAGGCTTGCCAATTTAAGCTCACCTTCTTGTTTTCAGAAGTTAATTTAGATGCGTTCCAGGATTCAATTAATTTATAGAGTCCTGGCTTGCTGTAATTGCAACTCCTTTCTCTAATCTTGTCAAAAAGTTTCAGCCTGCCCACTTCTCCCCCATCTGCTACCCTCAAGCCTGTGCATAGCTACCGCACGCATAGAAATTATGGCCAAAAAACCGACCAAGCGGCCCCGGAAGGCCGCGTCCGTGCCCCGTAAACCGCCGCCGCGCAGCGTCCGCCAGGAGGTCCTGGGCGAGCGCCGGCTCGTGGAAATCGCCGAGCTGTACGCCACCGGATTCACGCAATGGGAAATCGCCGAGCGGTTCGGGCTGAACCAGAGCACCATCTCCCGCGCCCTCGACGATTGCCGCAAAGCCTGGCGGGAAACGTATGCGGCTCAGTTCAACGAGCGGATCTACACCGAGCTGGCCAAGATCGACGCCCTGGAGATCGAGGCCTGGCGGGCCTACCGCCGCAGCTGCCAGGATCAGAAGCGATCCAAGATCCGCACGATCGACCAGAAGAAAGAGCAGGCGGTGACCATGGGCTCCCGCGACGGCGAGCCCCGTTATCAGGAGATGGTGCTGAAGTGCATAGATCGACGATTGCGATTGCTCGGCCTGGATGCCCCGCAGAAGTTTGCCCCCACCACTCCCGATGGGACCGAGCCTTATGATCAGCTGTCAACGGAGGACCTGATTGCTCGCCGCCAAGCCATTGTCGAGCGACTCCAGTTCGTCGAGAAAGCAACAGGAGCGCGAGCTGCTGAGGCTCGACCGCGAGCTGCTGATCCGATCCGCAAGAAGTAACTTCGCGGCGTATGCCACCGCGATCAATCCCTCGACCTACCGCTACGATTGCGATTCCCATTTCTACGGCGATCTCTATTCGCACGTCGATGCGTTTGCCCACGGCGAGATCCCGCTTCTCATCATCGAGGCCCCCGCCGGCACCGGGAAATCCGAAACGGTCTCGCAGCTGCTGCCCACGTTCCTGGCGGGCAACTTCCCCAACGATCGCACGATCGCCGCCGCCCACACCGCCAGCCTGGCCGAGGAGCAGGCCCGGGCGGTGAAGATGATCATCGAGCCCGGCATCGAGAAGGCCGATCCGCTCGATATCCAGTTTTCCGATGTCTTCCCGCATATCAAGCTCGGCTCGTCCCGGACCGGTCGACGCAGTGATCGCACCCGGCAGGATCTCTTCGATTACTCGGGCTTTCGGGGCGGCTATACCTGCGCCGGCGTGGATGGCCCGATCTCCGGCCGGCGGGCCAAGTGGCTGCTGCTCGATGACCCGATCAAGGATCGCCTGGCCGCCGACAGCCCGGTGCACCGCGAACACGTTTGGCGATGGTACACCGACGTCTTCCGTCGCCGTGGTACGCCCAACTGGCGGATGTGCATCGTCTCGACCCGCTGGCACCTCGACGACCTGGTCGGCCGGATTCGCAAGAAAGCGAAGGAGAATCCCAAGGTCCCGCAGCCGGTCGTGCTGACGTTCCAATCGCTCAAAACGCAAGATCCGCGAATCGAGCCCCGCCCGAACGATAAACGCAAAGAGGGTGAGGCCCTGGTCCCCTGGATCCGCTCGAAAGAGCAATTGGAAGAGGAGCGAGCTCTGGAGCCGCGGGCCTTCGCTGCTCTCGACCAGCAGCTCCCGGAGGCCGAAGGCGGCTACGAATTCAACGCCGACTGGTTCGAGGGGTCCGATCTCTGGTTCGACCAGTTCCCCCGCGGCGACCTCACCTTTACCGGGATTGCCCTCGATCCTTCGCTCGGTCGCAACGCCAAGCACGGCGACTACTCGGCGTACGTTCTGCTCGCTTCCGACGATTCTGGTACGCTCTGGGTGGAAGGGGACCTGGCTCGCCGACCGACGACCACCATGGTCGACGATGGGCTCGACCTGGCTGTTCGCTTTCAGCGTGAGACCGGTCGCTACCTGGATGGCTTTGGCTGTGAGACGGTCGGATTCCAGGAGCTGCTGCAACCGCTGTTCGATGCTCCTGGTATGGCCTGGATAACTCGCCGAAAGAGGGCAGCAAGAAAACCCGTATACGCCGTCTGACGCCGTTCCTGCGGGATCGCAAGATCCGCTTTCGGTCGACACCCGGAACCCGGCTCCTGTTCTCGCAGACGCAAACCTATACGGGCGATGAACGCAATCACGACGATGGGCCGGACGCACTGGAGATGGTGATCCGGCTTCGCAACTCGTTCTTACTGGATGCACAATGATTACCACGATCGCTAATGATTCGCCGCCGGAGCTGACGCTCGAAGAGATGCGGGCCGAGCGGCAGAGATTACTCCAGGAGAAGCGGCTCCGCCAGGAGCGGATCAACGTCCGCAAGCTCCGGCTGCAGGAAAGCTTCGCCCTGGACTACGGCCTCTCCGACCTGGTGCAGGAGCTCGGCTCGCTGACCACCGATCGGATGAACGTGCTCTCGGGCGGTCGTTACACGCGTCGATCGGACGGCCGCTCCTACCCGCTGATCCAGGATGAGCGGCAGCTCGGGCTCTATCGCGATGCGTCCCGCATTATGTGCCAGTCGAACGAGTTCGCCGGCGGGCTGGTCGAGGGGGTCTGTGCGTACGTGGTGGGCGTGGGTTTTAGTTACAACGTCAAGCCCCAGCCCGATTGCTCGGATGTGCCCAAGGAGCTGGTGGAACGCTGCAAGGGCTGGATCCAGGAATTCCAGACGATGAATCAATGGTTCGGCGAGGAGATGCCGGGCCTGGAGGAGGAGTCGTGCAATCGGCTCGATGAGGATGGAGAGTTCTTCCACGCGTTGTATCACGAGATGGACGGGACCACTTACGTGCGAACGGTGGAGCCAGAGTACGTCACCGCCGGCGGCCGGACCTCCGATGAGGAGACGTCGTGGACGTTCGGCATCCAGAGCCCGAAGCACGATCCGCAGCAGGTGCTAAGCTATAACGTGCAGTGGGGCGATTCGGTCGAGGATGAGGAGCAGATCGACAAGGGCCGCATGATCCACTGCCGGATCAATTCACGGCGTACGCTGAAGCGAGGTCTCACCCCCTTCAGCTTCAACACGTATACGCTCTTCTACCAGGCGGCCGTGCTGGCCGATGCCCTGGTCGACACCGCCGGCCAGCAGGCCAAGATCGTCAGCGTGAAGCAGTTCGCCAACTCCGGACCGAGCGGGATCACGGCGTTCGGAGCCAAGCAAAACAAGACGGGCTCGGATGGCCAGCCGGTCGCCTCGAAGCTCCAGAAGGGCCGCAACGAGGTCCTGGGGGCGGGGCAGACTTACCTGGCGGGGCCCATCGCGGCCAACGGCTCGACGCACCTGGCTATCCTCACCTCAACGCTCCGCTCGGCCGGTCGCAAGTGGAACGCTCCGGACTGGCTGGTCTCCGGCGACCCAGCGGCGAACACTTATGCGTCGTCCCTCACGGCGGAGAGTCCCTTCGTGCTTTGGGTGAAACGCCGCCAGGCCCTGCTGTCGAGCTGCTTCAAACAAATCGTCTGGCGGGCTCTGCTGTGGGCGGCTCGCTGCAAGCAGATCTTCGCCGCAGGCCGGATCTGGACGGCCGAGGAGCTGATGGCCCTGATCGTGATCGAGGTGAATGCTCCCAGCCCGATCGCTCGCGATGCCCTGCAGGCCGCCCAGGCCAATCAGACGGCGATCGCTGCCGGTTGGAAATCGCAACGCATGGCAGCCGAGGAAGAGGGGATCGATTACGACCAGGTCGTTCGCGACCAGATCCAGCATGAGCAGGACATGATGGGCACCCGGCTCGATCTGAAGCTGCCCGATGATCCTCCGGGCAATCCGGCGGGAGGCGGCAATGCCTCCGCATAACGCTCTCAGCTTCGAGGCGGGCCAGCATAAGGATCAGGAGATCCTGCAGTCGCACATCGACTCCGCGGCCCGCTCGGTCGATCGAGCGACCCAGGACATCTGGAAGCAACTGATGGGGGTGATCCACTCCGATACCCCGCACTCCTCGGCGATCTATTTCCGAGCCCTGGCGGAGACCCGGAAGCTGGTCCCGGAGATCTTCTCCGAGCTCACCAAGCAATTCGTCCACCTGGCCGAGCTCTCTCACGATCTCACGCTAAAGGGCCTCGTCGATCGGCTGCCGCCGCAGTACCAGCGGATCCTGCAGGAGCGGGCCAATGCCGTTCGCAGTATGGTCGGCCAGGCTCTGCCCGGGAACTTGAATCGCTTCCATCCCTATCGGATCGATGAGCTGACGGGGGAGACGGTCGCCAACGAATTCACGCGTTATTTATTCCGGGCACCCTCGCAGCAGAAGGTCGGCGAGATCCTCCGCAAGAGCGGCTGGGAGGGCCGCTTCACTTCGCTCACGAAGATGGGCAAGCCGGAGCAGATGGCCACGATCATCCAGTCGGGATTTTCGCAGGGCCTGACGCCTCGGGAGATCGCCCGGGAATTGAAACCGATGATGGAGAACGCTTCCGCCTCGGCTCGGCGGGTCGCTCGCACCTTCGGCCAGGAGATCGCTCACTCGGTCCGCATGGACGCGTACGAGCAGCTCGGCGACCTGTCGGACGGCTACCAGATCCACGCCACCCACGACTCGAATACGCGACCGGAGCACATGCAAAGAGATGGCCGCAAGTACTGGAAGGATCCGACCAAGGGCCAATACACCACGGCGAAGATGCCCCGCCCGCCGCTGGAGGACGATGGCACGATCGCGCATAACTGCCGGTGCTGGTTGTCGGTAATGCTCGCTCCGCTCCGCTCGCTCCGCAAAGCGGCCTGATTCTCCGGACCGCCCACTCACTTCCGGGCGACTTGTTACAGTCGTTCCCATGAGTACCACCAAACCCAAAATTCAGCTGCAGGAATCGCTCGGACTGTCCTCCGGAGCCGATGCAGGCAAACGCGTCGACCGCGAGGCCGGGATCATTTACGACGTCCGGGTGCTCGGTCCGAAGAGCCCCAACTGTCACGGCGTGCGGGGAGTCAGCGAGGGGACTCTTTACACCCGCAAGGCCATGGAGGGTTACGTCAAGCTTCTGGAAGGGATGGAGGTCAACGTCCATCACCTGCAGAAGAAAGAGCTCGGTCGCGATCGCAACCTCGACGAGGGGATCGCCACGCTTCGCAGCGTGCGGATTGTCGACAGCCAGGAGGGGCCGACGATCCGGAGCAACATGCATTACTCGAAGGTCCACGCCTTCACCCCGCTCCTGCTCGAAAGCTGCGAGCGGGACGATCTCCCCCGGATCGGCCTGTCGCATCACGCGTACCCCGGCGAGTACGAGGTCAAGGATCGTCAGCTGGTGATCCAGTCGATCACCTATGCGGAATCGGTCGACCTGGTCCGCAAGCCCGCAACCAATCACACCCTTTTTGAATCGGAGAGAAAACAAGTGGCTGTAATCACCCTGAAATCCCTGCTGGAATCGCAACGCAAGCGGCTGCTCGCCGCCGGCAAAAAGAAGCCCCTCACCGTGCTGCTGGAAGACATCGGCGATGAGGTGATGGCCACGCCGGTCGAGGATGTGCCCGAGGATGCCGATGAGGCCCTCGACGCCGGCATCGCCGCCAGCTGTTACGCCGTCATCGATTCCATCATCGACGGCGAGACTGAAGTCGAAGAGGGCCTGGGCAAGCTCCGGCAGCTCCTGGAGTCGCACGAAGAGCTGACCGGCGAAGGGGGCGGCGATGGGGGCGATGACAACGACGAGGGCGACAAGAAGACGGTCACCGAATCGGTGAAGCGGAAGGGCAGCGAGAACGCTCGCCTGGCTTTACTCGAGGCGAAGGAGAAGGTCCGTGAGATGCTCGATGAGAACGGCGTCACGGCCACGCCGACGCTGGTCGAATCGATCGCTTCGCTGAGCACCGATGCCGCTCGCAAAAAGGCGATCGAGGATCTGAAGACGATGCAGG